>CAJBVC010000341.1 GCA_903958915.1 uncultured beta proteobacterium | reverse complement strand
TGGCGTAAAACAACGCGAATGCCGGGCCAATCAGGTAGCCAATCTGTTCATCGGTCAAATGAATATCCGCCTTGATCGGTTCGATCAAAAGGCCCAGGATCGACCGATCCACATAGGAAAAAACATAGGCAATGGTGAGCAAAATCACCATGGTCCAGGCAGAACGCGGGGCGGGCCAGGTGCTGGTGTTCATTGCGCTACTCCGGTGATCTGGTAAATCACCACCAGATTGTCATCAAAATCAACAATACCAATTTCCCGCCCACGGCGCCCGTCCTTGGTAATGAGTACTGCTTCGTCGTACACTTTCAGGCCGAGTGCCTGTGCGCCAGCCATCACGGTATCGGGGTCATCCACTTCGAGCACGATGGCCGAGCGCCGGGGGTGTGGTACCGAAGCCAGCGGCACGTTGGTGATTTCGGTGAGTGCCATCACCCGCTCCTGGGTTGCGGTGGAGAGTACGCAAAAACGCATCTGGGCTTGGCCAGGGATATCGAACACCGGAAAGGAGTAACTCTCCGGGTTGTGCGGCAGGGTGAAGGTGACGTCAAAACCCAGTACATCGCGGTAAAAACGCAGGGCCAAATCGAGATTCGCCACCACATGGTTGCCCCGTTGAAAACGCACGCCGCTCATAGCGACGACTCCGGTTCGCCACGCACGTCGCAAATGGCCGCACCCTGGTTCAAGCCGGCATAGAGCCGTGCCAGGGCTTTGGGCATGTTCTGAAAGCCTGCGGTGACATCGTGCCTGGGACGCAGTCGTCCATCGTGAATCCATCCTGCAAGTTCTGCCATCACTGTCTCCCATCGATCGAGGTGGTTGTAAACAAAAAAGCCCTGCATGCGCGCGTCCTTGCTGCGCAGTCGGGTGTAGTTGGTGAGCCCGAACGGCTGTTCCCGAGCGTACTCCGAGATGGATCCGCACAGGACAATGCGCGCCCTGTGCGCCAGGTGTTCCAGTACCGTGGCCAGCGTCTCGCCACCCACATTGTCAAAATAGCAATCGATGCCGTGGGGGCACAAATCCTTCAGACGCTGCTGCAGGTCATCGGACTTGTAGTCAATGGCGGCTACGCACCCCTGTTGGCCAACAAGGTCACACTTCTCGGGTCCGCCCGCGATGCCGATCACCCGGCATCCAGCGACGTTGGCGGCCAGTTGACTGACGATGGAGCCCACACCTCCCGCCGCGCCAGAAAGCACCAGGGTATCGTCAGCCCGCGGTTCACCGCACGCAAACAGACCTGCGTGGGCCGACAAACCGGTCATGCCCAGGGTCTTGCAAGCGTACAGTGCTGGCAGTCCGTGAAGATGCACCCGAAACATCTTTTCCGCTGGTGTCATGGCGCTGACTTTGTAGGTTTGCCAGCCAATCTGTCCCTGTACCAGGTCGCCCTCGCGCCAATGGGGATGTCGCGATTTGATAACTTGTGCGACACCGCGGCCATGGATTAGGTCACCAGGTCGCAGCGGAACTTCGCCCGCCGCAGCGCCGCCTTGCATATACATGCGCATGACCGGGGCGAGGCCCAGGTAGAGCGTCTTAAGTAACACTTCACAAGCACCCGGCTCAGTAACTGGGGACTCCACCCAGGAAAAATCGTCGGGCTGCAGTGATCCCTGTGGAGCACGTGCTACGCGCCACTGAAAATTGCTGTCGTCGCGAATTTCTTTGCCGCAAACCTCGGCATCAAATTGTCCAAGCAGGTTCATGCGACTGCCTGGTTGACCTCAAAGAAGTAACCATCGAGATCAAAGAAACTCGCCCCTATCATTTCCTTTGCCCGCCCATCGGCGCCGGTGACGATCCAGGGATGTGGCTCGCAGTGAATGTGGGAGCCAGCCTGGCGGGCACGCTCGGTTGTGGATGCGCAGTCGGCTGCAGCGATGACAAAGATCGGCGCGCCAAACCCGATGCGCCGGGGAATTTCGGTTGGCGCATCGGCTTTGGGCTCAACCCATTCGAGCAAACCGATCATGCCAATAACATCGTCGAGCGCTTTCATGATCACCAGCCTGGTCTGGTCACCCTTGCTACCAGCGGCAAGTTGCGTTCCGGAAAGCGTAAATGGCACATCCATCCAGCGCGTCATGCCAAACACGGTCTCGTACCAATTCGCTGCAGCTTCGGCACTGCGCACCATCAACGTAGTGCGTTTGACAATGTCAACCATTGATTTTCGCAGCCTCAATCAAGAGCACTTGGCAGTCTGCGATACCTTCACGCAATTTCTTAACCTGCTGATACTCAGGCGAATCCCAGAAGGCTTGCGCGGTGGCCTTGTCGGGCCATTCTGAAATCACCATCGACGCGCCTTGACCGAAGTTTCCTTCCAGCATGGTGACTCCCGGGCCACGTAACACATAGGTGCCGCCGAATTGGGCTACAAGCGCAGCCGCAGCTTTGCCATACCCGGAAATAAAGGCATCGCGATCCTGAATATGGGCGGTTACGATCATGTAGGCTGTCATGGGTATCTCTTGTTTAGTGCAACATGGTTGTTGCTACGTGCGAAGCAAATAAGCAAGATTTGTGCGCACTTAATCGCATAGGCCCAAGCCGTGGACAAAGCAGAAACTTAGGCACGATTCTTGTTTGTGCATGGAACCTGGTGACGTTCGTTTCGATTTTGCACAATGCACGGAACTAATGTGACAGTGACTTGAACCGTGCCGTTGTGGAGATCCCTTTGAAAATACCTATTCTGTTTCGTCTAGTCACGCTTGCGGTGATTGGCGGCCTCACTTGCTCGCTGGTTGGTGCAGAGCCGGTATCACCCGACGAGCGCACTCCGGTAGATATTCGGCGTACCACATTGGTGGTTCGTGACATTGACAAATCTTTGGCCTTGTACCGTGATGCGTTGGGACTCAAACCGATTTACGATCAGCGCATGGGAGGAGGCACGGGCAGCGATGGCAAGCCGCTAGCGCCAACCATGCGCCTGGTGCTGTTGCGGGCCAACGATACCTTCATTGGCGCGCTGGGACTCTTGCAGCGCTTGACGCCCTCCGTGGAGCCAGAGCCACCGGTGATGCAAACTGGGCCTGTCAAGATGATCATGGTGATCAATGTGGCGGATTTAGGTACCCGCTGGCCCAAGATTGCAGCCACACCGCATATTCGGGTCGAGACCGAACCAACCAAAGTGGAATATCCCGCACCAGGTGGAGGCGTCATTCCGGTCATGTTTAGCGCAGTGCGGGACGCAGATGGCAACAAAATTGAGCTCAACCAAATTCTTGGTGTCCCGGCTGGAACGCTAACCATGCCACCGAAATAGCGTGGTGAAGCCGTTGGCAGCAGAAATTGCTTGATCGTTGCAAGCACCAAGTCCGGTCAGTCGCGCATTTTTGTTTCAAGAAACGATTGGACAATGTTACCGATCGCTACCATTTCATTTCCGTCCTCTCGGCTTACTCTGACTTCTACAAAGGCCTGTCGTTTGCCTGCAAAGTTCACGATGACATCTGCTATCAAAGGCTCCTGCGCTTGTGCAGCACGCAGGAAACTAACCGAAATTTGGGATGTAGCGAAAGGCCGTTGGCCACCTCCGAACCAGGTTGCAATGCCCGCAGCGTCGTCGATTATCGATGCCATATACCCACCGAATACCGTACCGGCGAGGTTTTTATGGTTGGAGCCGGGAACGAATCGCAGTCGCGCTGCACCAGTATCATCGTCGACTGAAAGTACCTCTCCACCCAGACCTTCGCGTGCTGCGACCACTGGCAACAACGCGGGATCAATAGCGCTCATGATGCAACTCGCGCTGCAAGGTAGTCAAGCTTCAGTTCGTCAACTATTTCGGCGGTAGTCTGAACGCTGTGAATGGCCCGCACTCCATGGCCAGCGGCCCAGATATCACGCCACGCTTTGGTCTCGCCGTTGGCGGTGGTGTCTCGGTGATCAAACTTTTTTTCAGCCCGAGCGTTCAAGGTTTCGAGGTCTAGTCCCGCCTGCAAGATGCTGGGTAACAGATAGTTCGCCGTTACACCGGTGAAGTGGGCGCTTTGGACAATGTCTTCTTCGCTGCAGTCCACAAGCATTTGCTTATAGCCGGCACTTGCCTGGCTTTCGGCAGCGGCGATAAACCTCGTACCTAGATAGGCAAAATCGGCACCAAGCACTTGGGCGGCACGTACGCCGCGGCCGTTGACAATGCCCCCGCCCAATGCGATCGGTCCAGAAAAGAACGTACGCACTGCCGGCAGCAACGAGAAAGCGGACACGGCCCCGGTATGGCCTCCAGCGCCAGATGCGACCAACACCAGACCATCGGCGCCAGCTTGTGCTGCCTTGCGTGCATATCGAACCGAGTTGACGTCGGCAAAAACTAAGCCACCATAGGCATGAACAGCGTCGACCACCGAGGCAGGTGTGCTCAGCGCTGTAATTACAATTTCCGGTCGGTAGTGCAGTACCAGCGCCAGGTCGTCCTCAGCACGCGGATTGCTTCTATGAACGATCAGGTTGGCTGCCCAAGGGGCGGGGCGGCCACCTGCATCAGCAAAAGACTTCATTTCACCGCTGATTAACTGTAGCCATTTGTCGAGTTCGGGCAGGGGCCGGGCATTGAGGGTTGGAAAAGTACCGATCACCCCGGCCTTGCATGCCGCCACGACCAACTCCGGACCTGACACGAGAAACATGGGCGCAGCAAACACTGGCACGGCCAGCCGGGACTGGATGGAGGCTACTTTGTCGGCAAGCGACGGCGGTGAGGCAATATCAGACATATTCTTCGCGCAATTGGGTTTTCAGCACCTTGCCTTGCGCGCTCAGCGGCAAAGCGGTGACGAACTTGATGGTTTTGGGCACCTTGTAAGCGGCAATCAGCCCGCGGCAACGCGCCAGCAACTCTTCCGGGTTGGCGCTGGCACCGGGTCGAACCACCACCACGGCCATGCCCACTTCACCCCACGTTGCGTCAGGCACACCAATCACCGCGACCATCGCGACTTCCGCAAAGCCCGACATGACGTTTTCGATCTCTACCGGATATACGTTTTCTCCGCCCGAAATGAACATGTCCTTCTTGCGATCCACCAGATAGAGCAGTCCGGCTGAGTCAAAACGACCGAGATCTCCGGTGCGAAACCAGCCATCCACAAACGCCGCGGCGGTGGCATCCGGTTGGCGCCAGTAACCGGGCGTTACGCCCCCACTCTGAAGCTGGATTTCCCCTACGGCTCCGATTGGCACCATGCAGTCGTTTTCATCAGCAACTCGAATTGCGGTGTAGCTTGCAGGCCAGCCGACCGCACCCGGATTTCGAAGGGCCACCTCGGCGCTGATCTGGGTGACTCCAAAAACCTCGGTCATACCATAGCCAGGAGTAAGCGGGTGGCCCTTGGCGGCCCAGGTTTTCATCAGGTCCTCGGTCGGAGGTGCACCTCCGACGGCAGCGACCTTGAGGGATGGAAAACGGGCTTCGGCAAACGCCGGATGCCGCGCCATGACCAAATACTGCGTGGGCACGCCCAACGTGTGCGTCACGCGAAGTGCGGGGTCACCAAGGTAGCGCAGGCAAGTCGCCGGATCCCAATTGGCCATCACTGCCAGCGTGCCCCCGATATGAAAAAGAGAAACTGCGAAAGCATTGAGTCCGGCGGTGTGGAACTGCGGCGCAGCCGTAAGTGTGACGCTCTCGGGGCTGAGAGGTGCACTGGTGCCCGCCTGCAGCAGCATCACGGTGGTCATGCGCCACGTGCCGATCACCCCCTTGGGTCGCCCGGTCGTACCCGATGTGTAGAGCAGTGTGTTGATCGTGTCGAACCCTACCTCCGCAAAAACGGTCTCTGGCGCAGCCAGCGCAATGTGACGCTCATAGTCGCTTTGGGCATGTCCCGGGCGGCGTATCAGCAGGGGACTGAAGTTGCCGGCCAGTAGGGGCGCAAACTCTTCGTCAACGACAATCAGACTCGGATCGGCGTCAGCGATGATGTCGCTCAGTTCGGCCGCTGCGAGGCGCCAGTTCACTGGCATGAAAACCGCCGCGATGCGCCAGGCAGCAAAAAGAATCTCAAACACGTCGGTTGAGTTGCGCGCCAGCACCATGACGCGCTGGCCAGGCTGCACATCGAAGTTGCGCCTGAAAACGCCCGCCAGGCTGGTGACCCGATCAAAGAGCTCGGCATAGGTATATTGGCGACCCGTATCCAGGTCCAGGCAGGCCCGGTGCGTTGAACGCGTGCGTGCGTGGTGTGCCAGCCAGTCGGCGATGAGCGGCTCGGTGCGGTGACCTGTCATGACAATCGGCTTTCCCGAAATCGAAGCAATTCGTTGAAATAGCCCTGCAGGCAATTGGTGTCTATGGGGCTGCTATCAATTGAAAAGCAAGGAATGCGCCCGTCGCAACCGCAGGGGCGATGGGATCACGCGGTATCCCGGGAGTGCCGGCTGGCTGCTGACCTGTGTATCGTTGAAAGCGACAGTCTGAAACAAACGGTGTTTCAGATGTGGATTGGAACTGTTTCAGTTGAATATGGATGTCGAGTACGAACACGATCAGACAAAATCGGGCACGCCGCAGACTCGTTCAATCACAGATTCTGCAAGATACTTGGTGGCATGATTTCTGCTCGCACTGGCCAATATGAACAGCACTCCAACAAACGCCACCCCGATCCAGGGTCGACATGAGTTTCGGCGCGGTTGGGCGGTGGTGTTGGCGGCCATGGTCGGCATCGGCATGGGCCTGTCTCCAGTGCCGTTTTACACCATCGGCATGCTGGCACCTGAACTGAACAAGGAGTTTGGCTGGGAGTTTAGTGCCATCATGGGTGGCCTGCCCATCATGACGCTGGGAGTGCTGATCGCCGGTCCGGCGGTCGGGTTGCTGTCTGACCGTTTTGGTGTGCGCTCCGTGGCGTTGGTGTCGGTCGTGCTCTTCGGGTTGTCCTTTATGGCTTTTGCGCTGGGCAACGGTTCAATCGTGATGTTTTATCTGACGTGGGCTTTGATGGCCGTGCTGGGGGCTGGTACGCTTCCTATCACCTGGACGCGTGCCGTGAACAACCGTTTTGATACCCACAAGGGCCTCGCGCTTGGGTTCTCGCTTCTGGGTACCGGGATATTCGGATTCCTGGTCAAACCACTGACCGCCTGGCTCATTGCCGATTACGGTTGGCGCGCCGCGTATTGTGCGGTGGGGGCGCTACCGATACTGCTGGCGTTGCCCATCGCTTATTTTGGTTTTCACGATGTCGGGACAGCCGGTGCCGGTCGACTTGAGCGCCACGCAGCAGACGCTGCGCGGGTGGCTTCGGCACCGGGAATGACATTGGCGCAAGCATTGCGGGATTGGCGTTTCTGGTTGCTTGCAGTTTCGTTCACATTGATTTCTTTTGCAGTGGGTGGGCCGATTCCGAACATGGAAAACATCTTGAAGGTTGCTGGTTTTCAGCGCAACGATGTGGTCGGCTTGGTCGCCCTGATCGGCTTGTCGGTGATCGCAGGACGCATTGTTGGCGGATGGTTGATAGACAGATTCTGGGCTCCGGCGATAGCCTTTGTCATGCTGAGTGTTCCTGCGCTTGCGTGCTGGATGATGGCGGGTGGTGCCATGAGCATTGACTCCGCCCGCTTTTCGATATTGCTGATTGGTTTTGCCGCCGGCGTTGAATACGATTTGATGGCGTTCCTGGTGGCGCGCTATTTCGGCATGAAAAACTACGGCTCCATCTATGGTGTCCTCTACGGATTCTTTGCTCTTGGCGCAGGTATAGGTCCGGTAGTTTTCGGAAAGGTCTTTGATTCCACAGGTTCATATCGCGAAATCTTGCTGACGTCAGCCGTTCTACTGTTGCTAGGTGCAGGAATGCTGCTGGCAATGGGTCCCTATCGGCGATTTAATCCGACTTGACTTTTTGTATTGAGCATGTCGACACGACATTTTCATGAAAGCTCGTCATAAACTATCACTTGTTACTTTAGCTTTGCTGCTGTCAGGTTGCGCAGGGCCGTTGACGGCAGTACCGGCCGTCCCAGCCCGACAACTGTGCGAGCAAATATCGGGAAACTTCAGTAACGCCGCGCAGATTGATACCCTTTCACCATCTGTTTCGCGCAAGCCGGTGCGCGATGGCGAATGGATCGATCAGCAATACGGACGTTTCGTGACCTTTTCCAATCCGACGTTTGGATCCTGTTCGGTTTTTTTTGAATGGCGCTCGCCCGATCGCGATGGTTCGGTTACACGTCGACGAGTGTGGTCCTTTGACACCGCCGACCAACGTGTAGCGATGCGTTTTTATAGCTTCAGGGATGAGTCCGCATTTTCAAATAGGGACAACTGGCCCTTGGCGCTTGCAAAATTGAGCCCAGCCCAATTGGTGAGCTATCCGTTTGGCTGCGAGATTTTTTTTGAGCAAGTTGCACCACGAGCATGGCGTGGGCGCTTAAACGACATGACTTGCACAACAACGGCGCAACGATCGGGCAAAGAGATTGGGCTCGGGGCTGAAATCGAGGTCAGCCCCGGCAAACTGGTCTATAGAGAACAAGGTCGCTACGCAGACGGTACCCTGGCATTCACGGTGCCTGGAACTGCGTCTTACATATTCTTGAAAGAGTGAGTCGTGTGACGTTACCAAAGAACAATTCCATGAATATTTCCGTGCCTGACATTCTGATTAGCGAAGTTGGGCCGCGCGATGGTCTGCAATCCGTGAAGGCCACGATGCGTACCGCCGATAAGTGTCAATGGATTGACAGTCTTGTCGCAGCCGGGCTGCGTGAGATAGAGGTCTGTTCATTCGTGCCAGCGAAGACGCTGCCACAGATGGCAGACGCGGTGGAGGTGGTGCGGCATGCACTAACTCACCGAGGAGTCACCGTCATGGCGCTGGTACCGAATCGGCGTGGGGCTGAAAGCGCGTTAAAAGCAGGGGTTCACAAGCTAACGATTCCGGTCTCTGCAAGCACAGCACATTCGTTGGCAAATGTGCGCAAGACGCCAGAGGAAATGGTTGAGGAAGTGCGCGCCATCGTCGCCCTGCGCGATGCGATGGCACCCAGCGTCAAGGTGGAGGCTGGAATATCTACCGCATTTGGCTGCACACTTCAGGGGGTTGTAGCTGAAGAAGATGTCGTTTGGCTGGCTAAAAAGTGCATCATGGCTGGTGCCGATGAGTCCGGGCTGTCCGACACCACAGGTATGGCGAACCCGGCGCAGGTTCGGCGGTTGTTCGACAAAGTGCGCGCCGCGATTGGCGACAAAACCGGCGCAGCGCATATGCACAACACACGAGGATTGGGTCTGGCAAACTGCCTCGCAGCCTATGACGTTGGGGTGCGCACTTTTGACAGTTCCCTCGCTGGTCTAGGCGGCTGTCCTTACGCGCCTGGCGCATCGGGTAACGTCGTGACGGAGGATCTTGTCTTCATGTTCGAAAGCATGGGGCTGAACACTGGGGTGAACATCGAAAGACTCATCGCAGCCCGTGAGTTTCTCAGGGTTGGCCTGCCCGGAGAGCCACTGTACGGCATGGTTCCGGAGGCTGGTTTGCCCAAGGGGTGGACGGCCCCTAAACGCCAACACTCTGTCGTTGGTTCAGCAGCTTAATTAGGCCAAGATACTGACTGTCGTCACCCAGATCAAACTTCAGTGGGGTGCTCTTGTTCGGACCTAAGCGAAGGGCCAATTCATACCCGCCACTTTGTTTGTCAAGTCTGTCGATTTTGAATTCGCCAAACATATCGGTAGTGGTTCGCACAATCTCTCTTCCGTCTTGGCTCAAGATAACCTCTGCACCTTCTGCGCACTCCTCCACACCATCAATATCCACCGTCACCGAACCGGAGACAAAACATTTGGTGATCAGGTGAAGGTTTTTGTAATAAACCCGTGGGTCTGTTCCGAGTTCCGGATGCAAAACCTCTAGCCCCTGTTGCTCAGCGATGCGGCGCATGTCTCCATCTTCAACTTTGATCGATTGAAACACGTTCACCGGGCAGACTTGCTCCATTCGCGTCTTTTCCCAACCTTGATCGAGCAGGTGCGCATCGAATATCCAGGCCTGCGGGATATTCAATTCTTCGTTCCAATACACTGCGCCATAGGGGCAGGCAGCGACAATCTGCCTCTGTCCCTGGGACTTTACGGGGTCGATGATGACGATTCCGTCATCGCGTTTCCGCACTGCACCGTCTTTGGCTGCCTGCATGCAAGGTGCGTTATCGCAATGATTGCACATCACAGGGAAGTAGTTCGATTCAATAATCGGCCAGCTTCCGCGCTCCTTTTTCTGAATGTCCACCCAGCGGTGCCCCGCCGGTGCTTGCGCCGCAGCATAACCCGGAAAATCGTTCCCAATATGTTCGTCTTTGGTCGCCAGAAAACAGTTGCGGCAGTTATCACAGCGCGCGACATCGACAACCATGTTCCATTTCTTTCCCATCACTTGACCTCCTCGCGTTGCCAGGTATCGACACCCAGCCATTTTTCGAACTGAATCAGCGTTGTGTTGGGCGCCATGCCGCTGGTTTGCTTTGTCAGTGGCTTGCTGGTGCACAGCATATTGATGCAACCGCCAAGATCGGTCGAATTGCCCGGCACGCCGGCGGGGCGGTACTGGGCAGATGATGCAGAAACGCTGACAACCCCCGGTCGCAGCCGGTCCGTGACCTGCGCTGCGCAGACCACTGAGCCTCGGTTGTTCCACAGGCGAATCAGTTCACCATGCTGGACCCCTCGCGCCTTCGCATCCGCCCGGCTGATTCTTGCTACCAGATAGTAATGCCCGTCGACCAACACGCGGTGGTCGTCGATATCCATGACCGTGCTGCCCCGGTCGTCACCCATCAAATGGAACGTGTAACGCGAATGTGGTGTCAGCAGTTGCAAGGGGAAAGCCCTTAACCGTTCATCGGTTGCGGCATCCTCAAAGGTGGGCATGTACTTGTTGAGCGGCGGGCGTTCAGGGTCATCGATCCTGCCCAGCGTCGTAGGAATAAATTCATACTTGCCCGAAGGTGTTTGCAAGCCCGAACCGAAGTTATTCACGTATTCCGACGGCAAGGGATAGGGCTCCGGGACATCCTTAGGCCGACCTTCGTAAAACCACCGGTGTGCTGTTGGTGCACGCGCAGATTCCGCTGGAGAGGGAACAACAAAGTAGCCCTTCTTCAGAAATTTTTTCCAGGATGTGTGCTTGGATAAATCAGAGGAATCAAAAACGCGCTTGCACCAGTCCAGTTCCGAATTCCCTCCTTCCGAATACAGGGCACCCATACCCATCCGCTGCATTAATGCAAGAAAGATATCGTAGTCAGATTTGGATTCGCCCAATGGTTCAATGCATTTATGCTGCATCGATATGACGCGGTGGTTCACCATCTGATACATATGGTGCACATAGCCAGCGCCGACGTTGTAATACTCGCCTATGTCCCAGCGTTCGAACGTGGTACATGCCGGCAAGATAATATCTGCGAACCGTGTCTCGCCTTCGTTCCAAACCGACTGATTCACCACGAATGGCAAATTTTCGGATTGGTACATTTTTATCCAGCGATTGGAATCCATCGTCGTTCCCAAAGATGAACTGCCGTATCTGTAAATCATCTCGATTTTTGCATGCCCTGGCGATGGATATCCGAACTTGAAAAATTGACCTTGCTGAGAGGTTATGTCGGTCAGGTAGCCAAATGATTGGCCGTTCAGGATCGCTTCAGGCAGCTGCATGCGGTGAATGCTCTGTCTGACGGAGTTCATGGTCACGATGTGGGGCATGCGCTGATAATTGTTTGCCGAATTCGCGCTGAACTGAAGCTCTCCCGACATACTGCCCTCTGCATATCCGGGGAAATAGAAAGTGAAATCGTGCGGCGCTCCAAACTGCAAATTGCCGAAATTGACGCCTGGCTTTCCGAATCCCTGCATGGCGCCCAGAATCGTCATCATCCTCGCCCACTGCGCACCCGTTGGCGAACGACAGGCGCCTCCCACACCACAACCCCAACTTCCCACGCCGAGATAGGTCTTCTTGCGCCCCCATTCTCTTGCCAGGGCGCGCACTTCCCGGGCTGGGACGCCCGTTTCCGCTTCTTGCCACTCAGGAGTCTTCGGAACTCCGTCTATCGTCCCCAGAACATAATCTTTCCACTCCTCAAACCCCGTCGTTCGATTTTCTACAAATGATTTGTCATACAGATTTTCTGTGATCCAGATATAGCAAAGTGCTT
>CAJBVC010000340.1 GCA_903958915.1 uncultured beta proteobacterium | reverse complement strand
GTCAGTGCCAACGCGTCTTTTTTTGACCGCAGTTTCCAGCCACGCGGAATCACGGTGAGTAACGGTGTTGCCTGGCCCGCGGTGATGTCGCAACAGCACAGTCCGCTGCTGGCCTGTGATGCGCAACAACACTGCACCGTTGTCTTGATACCCCCTTTTGAATTGAACCCCCTGTGGCATAACGTCGTGGCCGGAACACCGTGGCTGGTGAACCAGGGCCAGGTGCGCACTGTGCAGGACGACGCCCAATGCAAGAACTTGTGCGAAACCCTGCATCCACGCACCGCCGTGGGTCTGGATGGCACGGCGCGCTACCTCTTTATCGTGACCGCAGAGGGGCGTAAGCCTCCGGTGCTGGGGTTGAGCATGGTGCAACTATCCCGCGTCATGGCCGATCTGGGCGTGGTGAATGCGGTCAATCTGGATGGCGGTGGCAGTAGCACCTTGTTCGTGCAGGGCCATTCGGTGATGGATCGCCCTGCAAATGAGCCGAACCAGCGCAGATTAGCGAATGCGATCCACATCTTCGGGCGATAAGGGCAAGGGTGTTAATAAGCAAATGGCCCAAGCTTTTTAAGGCGAATTGACTTTCGCCTAAAAACAAGTTTTCGGGCCTGCCCTTTGGTATCTTGGGTGGCTTTACAGGGGTATCGTAACCCCATGAGCCACCCTCGTGACCACCTCTTCAGCCTCTCGCACTCGAACCCCTCCTGCTTTCAAATGGCTGGCCAACGAGCGCGCGATGCTTGTGGGCGAAGTGGAGAAGCTTCAAGGCCAGCAATCCCGCTTGCAAGCAAAGGTAGATGCTTTGCAGGCAAAGATAGTCGCACTGGACCGAACGCATGCGCTCATGTGCGACCGGGCAGTGCACGCTGCCGAGGTGCGCTCGGTAAGAACTTGGGCCCAGCGATACGGGCACCGCGGAGCATTGCAGGACTTTGTTCTCAATCAACTCACGCAAGCAGGAGCCGGCGGGATGGATGTGCACACTCTGACCCAGCGAGTCATTGCCAAGTTCGAGATGACGTTCGACAATCCTTCCGAGGTGCAGCGGTTCCTGCGCAACACCCTGCGGCACGTGCTCATATACCTCAGAGAAGAAGGCAAGGCCGAGCCGGTGCATTTAGCCCGCACCCATGGCGCACCGTCCGTCTGGCGCGTGCCACTACTGCCCACCCTTGCAGACTTGGCGGCCATGACCACCCAGGTGCCGCCCAATGAACCCCTTAAACATTCAACGCACCCGCACAGCTCCTGAAATCAAATGGCTTGCCAACGAGCTGGCCGCGACTCGGGGAGCTCTCCAGAAGATTGACGCCACCGTGATGCACCTGATTGAGAAGCGCCGGCAGCTCCAAGCCCAATTTGATGCCATGTCCAACGTGGCTGAGCAGATGGCGCACCCTCAATTGGCAGCAATAGTCCCTGCTGTCAAAGTTCACAGGGAGTACGGGAAACGAGGGGTCTTGCGTGGTTGGCTCAAAGAGCTGCTCCGCAATGCCTACCCCCAGCCGGTGGACACCACCACCTTGATGGCAAACGCAGAAAAGGCCTTTGGTCTGCAAT
>CAJBVC010000339.1 GCA_903958915.1 uncultured beta proteobacterium | reverse complement strand
TTGGCGTCGAGCTGCTTGTTGGTCTTGCCCAGTTCCACCAGTTGCTCAAAACTCGAGCCATTGTTGGCGCCTGATTTGCTGGCGGCGCGCACCGATTTGGCCAGGGCATAAAACTCGGCGGTGTAGCGCGAGATCTCCTGTGGGCTGGCTACCACGCGGCGTACGCTGCGCTTGCTTTGCCGCTCCACTTCCGCCACCCAGTCGGTAATAAAAGGCTCGGACGTCGCCACCGAGATCTGCGCCGAGGTGACGAGCACCGGCAAGATGCGGTGGCGCTCTGCATAGGCAGCACTCATGGCATCCGCCACCTTGCCCACATCCACTTTCAACGGGTCAATGCGCAGATAGTCCAGCTCGGCCCGCCCGGCCAGCCACTGCGCCAGTGCTTCGATGTCCAGCGGCTTCTGATCGACCTTGCGGCGCATCGACACACTGGCCAGCCGCACCAGCGCTGGCTGCGCGCTTTCGGCCTGGGCGCAGCGGGCGATGGTGCGCTGCGCTTCCTCGGCAGAGATCACCCCGTCCTGCTCCAGCCAGGTGACCAGCAGCCGCCAGTCCGCTGGGCCGACATGCAGCGCTGCGCCAGAGCGCCTGTGCAAAGGCGCGCTCATGGCGCCACCCGCTTGAAAACCCGCACCCACTTTTCTGCGGGCAGTCCCCAGTGGTCCTTGATGTAGTCGGCGCGCACGTCAAGCACAGCCCGGCTTGGGCTCAACGCGGTGCGCTGCGCCAATACCACCGTGTTGCCTTCACGCGTGGCTTTGAACGCCCAGATGGCATCGGCTCCGAAGGCGGCAGTCATCCGGTCCACGCTGCGCTGAAAACTGGAGGTGCGCCCAAATAGATTGACCGTCATGCAGCCGTCGGTGGTGAGCACCTTGCGGCAGTCGGCATAAAACTCGGCACTATCGAGCACAGGTGCTGCCGCCTCTTCGTCGTACAAATCCACCTGCAAGGCATCGACCGCACCTTGCCACCTCGGGAGTCGAATTTCCTCGGCCGCATCGGCCAGCACCACTTGCATGCGCGCATTGTCCGCGGGCAGCTTGAACCAGCCCCGACACGCATGCAGCACCTGCGGATTGAGTTCGATGGCCGTGGTCTTCATGCGCAACTCCTTGTGGCAGAACTTGGTGAGCGACCCCGCACCCAGGCCCAACTGCAGTGCCTGGCGCCCGGCCACCATGGACGGGTCGATGAAAAGCAGCCAGGCCATCATGCGCTGAATGTACTCGTGCACCAGCACCGTGGGCGCATCGATCAGCATCGACCCCTGAATCCATTCACTGCCCAGATGCAGGTGGCGCACGGGCCCCTCTTCCGAAAAATTCACCTCGGGAAAAACCATGTGTTCTTTCTTTGCCATGGGGATTTATAACAGCAGCGCCGCCACCCGCGGTAGCGCCTGGCTGGCATTGCGGGTGGTTGCCTGTGCGAGATCCTGCAGCGACATACCCCGCAAAGCGACTACGGCCTCAGCAATGCGTGGCAACTCACCCGGCGCGTTGCGATGTTGCGTCACACCCTCGGCGCGCTGTTCTGCCGTGGTGTAGAGCCAGTGTGGCGGTATGTCGGGTGCATCGGTTTCCAGAACGATGGATTCCAGCGGCAGGGTCTGCGCCAGGTGACGCAGCTGGGTCGCGCGCTCAAATGTCACGGCGCCACCAAAACCGAGCTTCAGTCCCAACGCGATGCACGCCTGCGCCTGCACCGAGCTGCCATTGAACGCGTGGGCAATGCCCGACCAGCGGTAACCGCCCTGCCCCACCTCCCGCAAATGCTTCAGCACCCGGTCCACCGCGCGGCGCACATGCAATACGACCGGCAAGCGGTACTTGCGTGCAAGCTGCAGTTGCGCACGGAAAAAATGCTCCTGCTTTTCGAGCAGTGGGCTTTGCGCAAGTTCAGGCACAAAAAGATCCAACCCGATTTCACCGACCGCGACGAGGCGAGGGTCCTGCTGGTGCAGCGCCAGTTGTTCGTCCAGTGTAGCGAGGTCTTGCGTGGTGGCGTGGGCCACATACAGGGGGTGAATGCCCAGGCAGTAGCTGTCACCAAATTGCTGGGCCAGGGTGCGCACCGTTGCAAAGTTGGCCACTTCAACTGCCGGAATAACGCAATGCGCTACACCTTTGATAGCTGCCTGCGCACGTACTGCGGGCGCCAGCGGCTGATTTGGCAGGTAAAACTCGGCCGCATCGAGATGGCAGTGGGTGTCGATCCAGCGCATTGGCTGCAGCGCTTCAGGGCGACGTCAAGCGCCCCGACACCAGCCGGAGTTGCCGGCTGCAGCGCGCCGCCAGGCTGGCATCGTGGGTCACCAGCACAAAGGCGGTGCCCTGGTCGCGCGCCAACTGCAGCATGAGGTCAAACACCCCGTCGGCGGTGCTTCGGTCCAGGTTGCCGGTGGGCTCGTCGGCCAGCACACAGTCGGGCCGGGTCACCAGGGCCCGCGCAATCGCCACCCGCTGGCGTTCACCACCCGAGAGTTCGGCCGGTCGATGCATGGCGCGGTCCTGCAATCCCACGCTCGCTAGCATTTTCATAGCTGTCTGCGCACATTCGACGTGCGCTAGCCGCCGAATCGTCAATGGCATGGCCACATTGTCCAGTGCACTGAATTCGGGCAGCAAATGGTGAAACTGGTAGACAAAGCCCAGGTGCTGGTTGCGCAGACGCCCCTGGGCGGCCGCGCCCACGTCGGCCAGGTTCTGCCCGAGCAACGCGACGGTGCCGCTGGTGGGGGCATCCAGGCCACCCAGCAAATGCAACAGCGTGCTCTTGCCAGACCCTGAAGCGCCGACAATGGCCAGGGTCTCGCCCCGGCACACCTGCAGGTCCACCCCCTGCAGCACGGTCACGTCCAGCCGCCCTTCGGCAAACCGCTTGGTCAGCCCCTGCGCCAGTAATACCGTCTCACCACCCGACACAGGTGCAGCTTCAGCACTACCTAATCCCGCTACCAGCCGATAGTGCGCCGCACCCAAGGCGGCAGGAATGTTTCCGGACACTTCATTACTCATAACGCAGCGCCTCCGCCGGGTTCACCTGGCTGGCGCGCCAACTCGGGTAGAGGGTAGCGACAAAGGCCAGCGCCAGGGCAATCAGCGCCACCGGAAGGATGTCGGCCTGCTGCGGATCGCTGGGCATGCGGCTGATGAGATAAATGTCTTTTGGCAGAAAACTCGCTCCCAGCGCCTGTTCGAGCGCCGGCACGATGACGTCGATATTGAACGCAATGCTTAAGCCCAGCAGCAGGCCCGCCAAGGTTCCAATCACGCCCACCATCGCACCCTGTACCACGAAGATGCCCATGATGGAGCCCGGGCTGGCCCCCAGCGTGCGCAAGATGGCAATATCGGCCCGCTTGTCGGTCACCGTCATCACCAGCGTGGAGACCAGGTTAAAGGCCGCGACTGCAACGATCAGCGTCAGGATAATGAACATCATGCGTTTTTCCACCTGCACGGCGGCAAACCAGGTGCGATTCTGTCTTGTCCAGTCGCGCACGTAGACTTCGCCGCTCAGGGTGCGTGCCAACTCCTCGGCGACCTGACGCGCCTGGTGCAGATCACGCAGTTTGAGTCGCACTCCGGAGGGGCCTTCCAGCCGGAACAAGCGGGCGGCGTCTTCCCAGTGGGTAAAGGCCATGGCCGAGTCGTATTCGAAATGCCCGGAATCGAACGTGCCCAGCACCGTCATCTGCTTGAGCCGTGGCACCACACCGGCCGGCGTCACCTGCCCGCTGGGCGCCACCAGAGTTACCTTGTCGCCACTGCGCACCCCCAATGCGCGCGCCAGTTCGGAGCCCAGCACCACGCCAAATTCTCCGGGCACCAGCTGCTTCAAAACCTGGGCCTGGCTG
>CAJBVC010000338.1 GCA_903958915.1 uncultured beta proteobacterium | reverse complement strand
GCGCGACGCGCTCGACGAGAGCGCCTCCCACGCCGACCCGCTGCGACAATTTGACCAATGGCTCAAGGAAGCGATTGCCTCGGAGATACCCGAGCCCAACGCCATGACACTGGCCACGGTTTCGAGCAACCTGCGCCCTTCCACGCGGGTGGTGCTGATCAAGGGTTACGACGAACGCGGCATCACCTGGTTCACCAATTACGCCAGTCGCAAGGGCCAGGAACTGGCCGGCAACCCGTTTGCAGCGTTGCAGTTTCATTGGGTGGAACTCGAACGCGTGGTGCGCATCGAGGGCATCGTAGAGAAAGTCAGCGAGGAGGAGAGTGACAGCTACTTCCACTCGCGCCCGCTGGATTCGCGCCTGGGTGCCTGGGCCTCGCCGCAGAGCGAAGTGATTACTGGGCGTGGCGTGCTGGTGGCGAATGTAGCCAAGTACGCCGCCCAGTTTCTACTGCAGCCACCGCGCCCACCGCACTGGGGTGGTTACCGATTGAAGCCGGACAACTGGCAATTCTGGCAGGGCCGCAAAAGCCGCTTGCATGACCGGCTGCGCTACACGCTGGAGGCAGATGGAAGCTGGCGGCGCGAGCGCCTGGCGCCTTAGCCCGAATCAGTCGCCGAGCGGTCTTCGCCCCATCGAGGCACAGCCATTGAGTGCCGGTGAACCTGGCGTCACGGTTTCTTGATCCAGAATCCGGTGCCATTGCCCAAGGTCTTGTTGGCTTTGGTGAAGTCAAGATACCCATTGCTGGCCAGGTAGGACGCCAACTCAGCGCTGCCTTGCAAACTGGGCGCATAAAAGAACCAACCCAGTGTGGCGTTGTCCCAGGCCCACAGGCTGGTGAAGTTCTGCGGCACCGTGCCGGACGTGACCGCCGAAGTGCCGAATGAGAGGTTGAGCGCGGCGGGCGAGACGTCGTCCGCCGTGGCAACCAGATTCCACCCCGACACCAGGTTGCTGGCTTTCAGTACAAACGGCGATCCCGAAACCAGAGTGACATTTCCAGATGCTTTGGCATCGACCCAATAACCCTCCCCTGGAGCAATCGCGCTCAATACTCCGTAGCCATTGGCTGCCGCAGCAGCCTGCAGGGAGACTGTGTCCATCGAAGGCGCATAGAACTGCCAGCGCTTGAGCACGGCATCCCACTTCCAGACCGATGTCACGATGGAGGGATTGCCAAACACCGTGGCAACAGCAATCGAAGCCCCCGCACTATTGCCCCACAGACTCCAACCCATCGGCAGCGATCGAACTGTCGTTGCCGGGACGGTTGCGCCACCGACCGTGAAGCTGCTGGCCTGACCCCAGTCGGTGTAGTAACTGCCCTGGTACTCAGTGCGCGCTGCGAGCACATAGTTGCCTTCTGCCGTCGCAGTGAAACTTGCGCTCAGTTGGGCTGCCGAGATGGTGCTCGTCTGACCGTCCAGCATTTCAGTGATGTTTGCGAGATTGATATTGTTGAAGTACCAACCTGAACTGGCACTGGTGTAAGCACTGAGTCCAAACACGTAGGCAAATACAAATCGCAATTTGGCAAAACGGCCGGCATAGGCAGTCAAACTGATGGTCTTGGTAGCCCGGCCTGTGTTGTTACTGCCAACTTCGGTGTAGAGGTCTTGCCAGGAAGTTCCATCGTCGAGGGATATTTGTACATGCGCGACCTGCCCAGACGCCGCGAAAGTAAACCATCGGTCAAACGACAAGCTGGCGTTTTGCCCGATCAGAAGCTTCTTGTTCAAGGTCAGTGACTGGTCGGCGAACGCCGGGTGGTAGAGGTGAAAAGCGCTGGTTTCCACCGGGTTGTAGGCACCAGTGGGGCCAGTGGTATAGGTCCACGGGTTCGGCGCAGTCGCGGGGGTGATTACGCCGGACAAACTGCCCAGTCGATACAAGGCCACCTGGTAGGCCGTGGCCTTGGCCATGGGCGTCACGCTGGCAGAAAATGCCGTGTTTGCTGCAGCGGATGCAGGAGCAAGCACCACCGTTTGCGCGGCCCCGGGCGTGGGGGTGTCTGGGTCGAACACCGTCACCGTATAACTGAAGGTGCGCGCCACGCCATTGAGCATGGCATTGGCAACGGTCACGGAGTAAGTCTCATCGGCTGTCGGCTTCTGCCATCGGGTACTGTCCGAGGTACCCTGCAGAAGCCAGACCAGGGTGTTCTCGCCATAGCCGTTGGACAACGCTTCCTTACTGACCGGAATGTTTACCCCGCCCTTGCTTACGGTGACGCTGGCATTTGAAAAATTCGCCTGGGTGTGCGACAGTGACCAGCGGCCATAGACCACCGGGTAGGGCACATAGCCTTTCGGAGGCCAGGCAATGAAGTCGTCGCGCACTGGGGGGCGCGTGTCGTAGGTATGGCTGTCAAATACCCAAATCGAATTGGCGCTTGACACAGAGGATCCATTGAAAGTGCCCGAGGGCACATCTCCGGTGCCCATGTTCTGGGTTTGCGGATGCAATATCCAGCGCCGATGGCCTACCGCTGCGTTGTTGCTGCCGTTGTCATACACATAATTGGTAACAGCCTGCGCCCCATTGCTTCCAATCGCAATGTTGGAACTGCTGGCAGCGTCATAAGCGGCCTGACTCCAGCAATTCCAGCTGGACGGTGGCGTATGGCTGAGCGAATTGTTGGTGCTCATGACCAGCGCAGCCTGCTGATTTTGCAGGCTGTAAGGGCCATACAAACTGACCGTCGCCGGAATACCGGCCATGGCACGAAACCAGTTGATGCGCAAGGCCACCGCCGACTGAAACAGTTGGTCGGTGGTGCCGGCGTTGCAGGCGCTGTGGGCCCCCGTCCAATTGATGGCCACGTTGTCCGACTGGGAGTACAGCCCTTTATAGAACATGCGCACCGCCTCGCGGTCGCTGGTGTCGATGGCAATGCCCGTCGCGGGTGCCGCAAGCACCATCGGCTCGGGCGCAGGCAATGCGGAACGGGGCGGAAGGCGCGGCGCATCCCCCAACGTTGGCAGGGGTGCCGCCACGGTACTGGGTGGCATTTCATCTGCAACGGAACCCTGTGCCAGGCATAGGGACATGGCGGCAGCAACTAGGTAACTGGCTTTGACCTTTATCATGCGCACCTCTCACGGATGTTCACGCGTTCGGTCCATTGACCCAACCAGCAACTGCACTGCGCTGAAATCTACCATGAACACGACTACTACTGCTAACTGTCTGCCTGGCGAAAATCGTGCGCGCATTGTGTCTCAACCCTCGGCCCAAACCAGGCAATCGCGCCTGGACGCCTTCGCTGCATACATGGCCGCATCGGCGGCCTTGAACAGTTCCACTTCGTCGGCGCCATGTTCTGGAAAAGTGGCAACGCCAATGCTGGCCGAAACCGACACGGTTGTGCCATCGAACACCATCGGTTCGCGCAGGGATTCCAGAATTTTCAGGCCCACCGTCTGCGCATTGTCATTCGATGCAATCACCGGCAACAGCACCACGAACTCGTCACCACCGATGCGGCCCACCGTGTCAGACTCCCGCACCGCTGCGATCAGCCGTGACGCAACCAGGCCCAGCACCCGGTCGCCCATCGCATGTCCATAGGTGTCGTTGATGGGTTTGAAATTATCAAGATCCAGATACAACAGCGCCAATCGTGTCTTGTCGCGCTTGGCGAGACTGATGGCCCGCGCGATACGGTCCGAAAAAAGTGCCCGGTTGGGCAGGCAGGTGAGTGGATCGTGTTGTGCCATATGGCGCGCCAGTTCTTCGCTCTTGCGCAGTTCACCGGTCATTGTGTGCGCCAGCGCCACGGCGTAATTTTTTGCTGTCAGCATTTGCCAGCAAACGATCGCCAGCAGAATTGTCAATAGCGTTCCTGCCGTCAAAATGTCGCTCGATTGATCGAACCCCGCCATTTCTGAACCACTGGCCTGCGCCCGCACCGTCAGCACCCAGGTTGCTCCCCCTATATCAAGGTACTCCGTGGCCGCCAGAGTGTTCCCGGTTGGCCGAACGTGGTCGCCGGTCGACTCAAACAGCAAACTTTCCGCGCTAGGGGTGACGTTGTCGTGCAAAGACAAATGCAACTCGGTGCGTCGCTCGCCGTACAGGCTGGCCATCAAATCGCTGATGCGCAGAACCGCAAATGCCCACCCCACAACTGCAAGTCGCCGGGCCTGGGGGGTGTCGGGGGTTTCACCACCCCGGTACAGCGGTAAGAACAGCACGTAATCCGACTTGTTCAATCGATTCTCGAAGGGCTGCGACCACGCCAGGCGGCTGATGCTCGACGACCCTGATTCCGCCGCTCGGAGCATGGTCTGCTGGCGCTGCGCATTTGCAAACGGGTCGTAGCCATAAAACCGGGATTCGTTGTTGTTACCCGACTCTACCTGCACGACCGGAGCATAGGCGTCGCGCGATCCTTCGGGATAGATGGCATAGCGCGTGAGCCCGGAGGCGCGCTGAATAAGCACGTGAGACTTCATTTCTTGCGAAGGCACGAGCTTTGAAAAGCCGACCGCTTCCACACCCGAGAAGTTGGGGCCAAGCGACAGCGAATTGACGTAGGCCCTGAAGCGCGACCGATCAAGGACATTGCCTCCGGCAAGGAAGCCATTGACCCCACGCACCATTTGCTCATAGGAGGCCATGTGCTGTTCGATACGACTGGCTGCTTCACGCAAATTGAAGTCCAGATTGGCCTTCTGCGAACGTTTGAAGTTTTGTTGCTCGTGGGTCCACAACGTCAACGTGATCGCCATCGAAACGGCGAACACCAACCCCGAAATAAGCAAGGGACGCAGCGGGAGGGACATGCCGATCAGAAGTTGACCATGCTCTTTGCCAGTTCGGGTTTGAAGTACTTGCCGAAAATACGCAGCATGGTACCGTCCGTGCGCATTGACTCAACCAAGGCCCGCCACTTGACTATTTCGGCAGCGGGCAGCGAGGTTTTGGACATGATCAGGCCGTGGGGAACCGGCGGGTCACCAAACTCCAAGATTTCCGTCACGTCGCGAATGCTCGTCGCTTCAACCACGGGGTAGTCAAACGGCTCGATGATCATGGCCTGGATTTTATTGGCCAAAAGCAGTTGGTACAAAGGCGCCAGCCCCGAGGACTGTACGACCCGTCCGTCGGCACTCATCCGGTCCACGACCTCGTTGGCGCTGTTGCTGTAGCGAAAACTGCGAATCACGCCGAGTTGCAGCGTCTTTGATTTTTCAAAGTCTGCCAACTTTGCCAGACCCGCATCCTTGCGAACCAGCAAGTAGTACTTGTTGGACACATACCAGCCAAACGCTGCAAACCGCTCGCGCTCGGCATTGGTAATGCCAGAAAGGCTGAAGTCGAGTGCGCCGGATTCGATGAGCTGCCAGATGCGTGCCCTGGGCAGCACAGAAACCGTGATCTTGCAACCACTGCGTCGCGCCATCTCGTCGGCAATGTCTTTGTC
>CAJBVC010000337.1 GCA_903958915.1 uncultured beta proteobacterium | reverse complement strand
CCCCTTGACCCTGCAATTCCCCGATGGCGACGGTCTGCGCCTGCCCCGCTGGCCGGCACCGCTGGACGCGCTTGGCGGCATCGCCATGGCGCGTGGCTGGACGTTGGCCGACAAATGGGCGTTGCTGCGCGCCGCCACGGGCTGGCAACTTGACGCCTTTCAATGCGATGCGAGTACCAGCGTGGCACAGTTGTGCCGCGGACTGCCGGCACGTGTCATGGAGACGATGATCGAGCCGTTATGCGTGTCAGCGCTCAACACGCCGGCGCCGCGTGCCAGCGGCCAGGTGTTCTTGCGGGTATTGCGCGACGCTCTGTTCGGTGGCAATGGCAGCTCCAATTTGTTGTTACCCACTGTCGATTTGGGGCGTCTCTTTCCCCAAGCTGCCGTTGCCTGGCTTGAACAACAGGGCAGCACGGTACTGCTCGACCAGCGCGTGACATCACTCCAATGGGCTGGTGGCGCCAACCCCCACCGCAGCACGGAGCTTCCCGCGTGGCGCGTCAATGGCACGGCAGTGGATGCCGTGGTGTGGGCCACCTCTGCATCCAATGCGGCTCTGGCACTTGCACAGCAAGCACAAGCAGCTCCTGATTTCATAGCAGACGCATTGCGGGCCTGGGCCGCCGTGACCGAGCAACTGCAGCACGAAGCGATCGCCACGGTCTATGCCTTTGCACCGGGGCTGTGTCTGCCGCAACCCATGCTCGCTTTGCGCAGTGATGCTGAACACCCGGCGCAGTTTGTCTTTGACCGCGGGCAACTCGGCGGACCTGCGGGCCTGTTGGCGTTCGTGGTGAGCGCCAGCAACCAGGATCGCGTCACGCTGCAGCGGCAGGTCCTGCACCAAGCCGACCTGCAACTTGGTGCGTTGCTGCAGGAGCGTACCCTCACACCCCTGCAAACCATTGTCGAAAAGCGCGCTACATTTGCCTGCGTGCCGGGCTTGGTGCGTCCACGGCAGAAGATTGCATCTGGCCTGCTGGCATGTGGTGATTATGTGGATGGACCCTATCCCGCGACGCTGGAAGGCGCACTACGCAGCGGCGTAGCGGCGGCAGGACTGCTCATGCCAGCCTGACCATCTGGAGCAGCACTATGATCAGGGCCACCCAAACCCTGCAGATATTCGGAGAACCCCCTTGAAAACGGCACTCAAAATCATTGGTTTGCTGCTGGCTCTTGTGCTATTGGCTGCGGCAGGCGCAGCGGGCTGGTACATCCATACCAAACAACCAGTGCGCAGCGGTATCGCCACGCTACAAAAGCTGAGCTCACCGGTGGGCGTGAACTTTGACGACCGGGGCGTGCCGCACATTCAGGCACTCAACGAACCCGACCTGTACCGGACGCTGGGTTACCTGCACGCACAGGATCGGCTGTTTCAGATGGAAATGGTGCGCCGTCTGGCCCAAGGTGAACTGGCGGAGGTGCTCGGCCCCAAACTGCTGGAAACCGACAAGTTGTTTCGCACGCTCGGCATTCGCCACCACGCTGAGCAGGAAGCCAAGAAGCTGGACCCCGCAAGCCCGGCTGGCATCGCCCTGCTGGCGTACCTGGACGGCATCAACCAGTACCAGACCACCCATCCTGCCCCCATGGAATTTGACATTCTGGGCATCCCCAAACGGCCCTTCACTCCCCAGGACACTTTTGCCGTCAGCGGCTACCTGGCCTACAGCTTTGCGGCGGCATTCAAGACCGAGCCCGCGATGACGTATATCCGCGATGAACTCGGCCCCGAATACCTTAAGGCTTTTGACATCGAGTGGCACCCGGAGGGTGTTATTGGCGCCACTGTGCTGAGCCGGCAAGACCTACAGGGTCTCACACGCCTGGCTCAGATCAGCCAGCAAGCCATGGACGCGGCCGGTGTGCCAGCTTTTGAAGGCAGCAACGCCTGGGCGATTTCCGGCAGGCGCACCGTTTCGGGCAAACCGTTGCTGGCAGGCGACCCGCACATTGCCTACTCAGCACCGGCGGTCTGGTACGAAGCGCACCTGCAATCGCCCGGGTTCGAGTTGTACGGCCACTTCCAGGCGCTCAATCCGGTGGCTCTCCTTGGCCATAACCGGGATTTCGGCTGGAGCCTGACCATGTTCCAGAACGACGATGTGGACCTGGTGGCTGAGAAACTCAACCCAGCGAACGCCAACCAGGTCTGGCACCAGGACCAGTGGGTGGACCTCACCAGCCGCACCGAAACCATCAAAGTCAAAGGCCAGGAAGCGGTGCAGTTGAAGCTGCGCCAATCGGTGCATGGCCCGATCATCAACGACGCCTTCAAGGACAATTTCGGCAAAACACCCATTGCCATGTGGTGGGCTTTTCTGGAAACCGAGAACCCGGTGCTGCAGGCGTTTTATGACCTCAACCGAGCCGACACGCGCGACAAGGCGCGCGAGGCGGCGTCCAAAATTCACGCACCCGGACTCAACGTGGTGTGGGCCAACGCGAAGGGGGACATTGGCTGGTGGGCTGCAGCCAAACTGCCGATCCGCCCGGAAGGCGTGAACCCCACCTTCATTCTGAGTGCCAGCAAGGGCGAGGCCGAAAAGACCGGCTTCTACCGTTTTGCCGACAATCCGCAGGAGGAGAACCCACCGCGCGGCTACATCGTGTCGGCCAACCACCAGCCGCAACCCCGAAGCGGCGTGCCGGTGCCGGGCTATTACAACCTGGCCGACCGAGCGCTTCGGTTGGACCAGGTGCTGCGAGGTACTGACAACAAATGGGACATTGCCGCGGCTCAAGCCCTTCAGCTCGACACTGGCAACGGCTATGGCGCGCGCATCCTGGCGGAGTTGTTGCCGGTGCTCAACGAAGTGGTGACCGAGCAGGGCGACAAGTTTTTCCTGGAGCCACTGACCAAGTGGGATGGAACCTTCACGCGCGATAGCCTCGCCGCGACGCTTTTCAGCCAGATGACCTATGAATTGGCCAAGGCCGCCATGTCCGATGAACTTGGAGAGGTCCAGTTTGCCAATCTGTTGCGTACACGCGCCCTCGATTCGGCACTGCCGTTGTTGGCCGCAGACCCGGATTCCCCCTGGTGGGATAACAAAGATACCCCTGCGGTAGAAACACGCGCCGACACCATGAAGAAGGTGTGGAAGAACACCATCACCCATCTGCAGACCCAAGTGGGTAGCAGCCTGCTTGACTGGCCCTGGGGTAAGACGCACACGCTGACCCACAACCATCCTTTGGGTATGCAGAAGCCACTGGATCGCCTCTTCAATGTGGGGCCATTTGGTGTACCCGGCGGGCGTGAAACGCCCAACAACCTCTCGGGCAGTGTGGGACCGGCGCCGTGGGCCGTGACCTACGGCCCCTCCACCCGCCGCGTGATCGATTTTGCCGACGCTTCAAAAGCCGTGGGCATCAACCCGGTGGGACAAAGCGGCGTCTTATTCGACAAACATTACTCGGACCAGGCGGAGCGCTTTGCCGAAGGCTTCTATGTGCCACAGTACCTCAGCCCATCTGACATCAAACTTCACACCGAGAGCACTTTGACGTTGCGCCCATGACCTTCCGCCCAGAACCCCCCTATTCCCACGGCCAGCCACCCCGCACAGCCGTGCTGTTGTGCAATCTGGGCACGCCAGACGCCCCGACGGCGAGTGCGGTGCGTCGCTATCTTGCCGAGTTCCTGAGCGATCGCCGCGTGGTCGAAATTCCCCGTCTACTCTGGCTGCTGATTCTGCACGGCGTCATCCTGCGCATACGCCCCGCCAAGTCGGCCGCCAAGTACGCCAGCATCTGGACGCCCGCGGGTTCCCCTCTGAAGGTCTGGACCGAGAAGCAGGCCAAACTGTTGCAAGGGTGGCTGGGGCAACGCAACCATCAGGTCAAGGTGCGCTGGGCCATGCGGTACGGCAGCACGTCCATCGCATCGCAGCTCGACGCCATGAAAGCCGACGGCGTGACGCGCATCCTTATCCTGCCCGCCTACCCACAATATTCTGCAACCACCACCGCCAGCGTATTCGATGCCGTCTACGCCTGGGCCCAGACCTGTCGAACGCTGCCTGAGCTGCGCTTTGTCAACCACTACCACGACGAACCCGGCTACATCAGCGCTCTTGGCATGAGTGTGCTGCGGCACTGGAAAGCCAACGGTTTACCAGACCAACTTGTCATGAGTTTTCATGGTGTGCCGGAGCGCACGCTGCACCTGGGCGACCCCTACCACTGCGAGTGCCACAAGACCGCACGCCTGCTGGCCGAAGAACTGGGACTGAACGGCAAACAGTTCAAGGTCACCTTTCAATCGCGCCTGGGACGCGCCAAGTGGCTTGAGCCGTATACCGAACCCACCCTGATTGCGATGGGCAAGGCCGGGGTGGGCCGTGTCGACGTGATCTGCCCGGGTTTCACCAGCGACTGCCTGGAAACGCTGGAAGAAATCAACATGGAAGCACGCGCTGCCTTCCTCAAGGCGGGTGGCAAAGTGTTTCATTACATTCCTTGCCTGAATGAAGACCCGGAGTGGATCACTGCGCTGTACAACCTGACGCAGAGGCACCTGGCGGGCTGGAATACCCTGACCACACCGGAGCCTCAAGCGCTGGCAGCATCCCGACAAGCAGCACTGGCCCTAGGCGCAAAACAATAGAAATCCGCCAAGTTTGTGACCCAACTCAAGCTGATGCGTCGCGGCTGGACGTGTCAGCGGCATTTTGCTCACAATTTCGAGTACAAGAAGAACATAACCGAGGATTGATGTCTTGGCCAAAAGGAGCAACTTGTGAAGAATATGAAAATCGGAATGCGACTGGGGTTGGCGTTTGGTTTTGTACTGGCATTACTGGCCGTTATCGTGTTTATAGCGGTGTCGCGTTTGTCCATTTTGTACGAGGACACCAGCCTGATCGTCAACGACGAGTACCCCAAAGTCATCCAGGCCTACGAAATTGAAGGTCACCTCAACCTGATCGCGCGGGCCACCCGCAACATGCTGCTGAGCAATGAAGAGACGGGCATCAAGCAGGAAGCCGAGCGCATTGTGAAAGCCCGCGCCGCCATTTCCGAAGGCATGGAAAAACTCGACAAAATGGTCGCCAGCCCTAAGGGCAAGGAGATCTTCGGGGCACTCAAGGAAGCACGCGCTGCCTATGTGGTTGACCTGGAGGCGTATCTCAAGCTGGCCACCGACAACAAGCGCGAAGAAGGCATTACCTTCATGATGACCAAGCTGCGTGCTACGCAGGCCGCCTACTTTCAGCGACTCGATGCGCTCATCGAGCACCAGAGCGCCCGATTGAAATCCACCGGCGAAGAAGCCGCAGCGACATCGCTCAACGCAAAAGTCACGGTGCTGGTACTCGCAGCGGTTGCGCTTGCGCTGGCTGCGGTCATGGGCGTGCTGGTGACGCGAAGCATCGTGTTGCCCGTCAAGGTGGCGCTGGACACGGCGCAAAAGGTTGCTGCGGGGGATCTATCGTCGAAAATTCAGGTCGACAGCACCGACGAAGTCGGCCAGTTGCTCATGGCTCTGCGCGAAATGAATGAAAGTCTGTTCAAGGTGGTGTCGTCCGTGCGTCAGGGCGCCGAAGGCGTTTCGACCGCCAGCGCCGAAATCGCATCCGGCAACAACGACCTGAGCGCTCGTACGGAAAGCCAGGCCAGCGCATTGGAACAGACGGCTGCTTCCATGGAGGAGCTGAGTTCTACCGTGCGTCAGAACGCCGACAGTGCACGACAGGCCAACCAGCTTGCCGTCAGTGCCAGCAATGTCGCGGTCCGGGGGGGCGAAGTCGTGGGCCAGGTCGTGGAAACCATGAAGGGCATCAACGATGCGTCACGCAGAATTGCCGACATCATCAGCGTGATCGATGGTATTGCCTTTCAGACCAATATTCTCGCGCTCAACGCGGCGGTGGAAGCGGCGCGTGCTGGGGAACAGGGGCGCGGATTTGCCGTGGTGGCCAGCGAAGTGCGTTCCCTCGCCGGGCGCAGCGCCGAAGCCGCCAAGGAAATCAAGACCCTGATTGGCGCCAGTGTGGAACGGGTAGAACAAGGAACGGCATTGGTCGACGAGGCCGGCAACACCATGGCCGAGGTCGTTGCAAGCATCAAGCGCGCCACTGACCTCATGGGCGAGATCAGCGCCGCCAGCAACGAGCAGGCGGCTGGGGTGGCGCAGGTCGGCGAGGCGGTCTCACAAATGGATCAGGTGACGCAGCAGAATGCCGCCTTGGTGGAAGAGATGGCGGCTGCTGCCAGCAGTCTGAAGTCTCAGGCGCACGACCTGGTTGGCACCGTCGCCGTGTTTAACCTGGGCGGTGCCGGGCAGGCATTTGTACCACCCAAGGCGGCCGTTCGCTCCAGTACATCCAAAGCAAGTAGCTTTAAAGGCGCGGAACGCAGGGGCGATGGTGTGCCGCCCAGGGCCACGCCTTCGGCAAAACATGCCCCACAGACAAAACCTTCAACGCCACCCAAACTGGTGCAGGTGGTGACACCCAAAAAACCGGTGCCTGCGGGCGGCGACGACGACTGGGAGACGTTTTAAGAGGTAGTTGCCGCAGCGCCAATGAAGCGCTCCACCAGGTCCCACTGCTGCGGCACATTCAAAGCAGGGGCGTGTCCGCAACCCGCAATATCCACAATCTGCAACCTGCCAGCAGCGCCTGGCCCCCGTGCGCGCATGGTGTCCAGCGTTGCAGGTACCACCAGATCGGATTCACTGCCGTGCAGGCATAACACGGGAATCTGCAGTGCATCAAAGTGTTCCCACAAGAGATAGTCATCGGGATGGTGCGTGAACTGCTGCACGATGGCTGGATCGTAGTGCGGCGTGACACGACCATCCGACAGGCGACGTGTGGATGTCTCGGTCAAGTGCCTCCACTGTGCATCGGTGAGGTTTCCAAAGGGTTGGTAGGCAGCGCGAAAAAATTCTTCAAGCTCCACCACCGTGTCAAACGCAGGTGGACTGCCTGCATACGTTCGAATGCGCTCGATGGCAGGAGCCTCGAGGTACGGGGCATTGTCATTGAGCACCAGACTGCGAATACGTGTCGCCATGGCAGGCTGAAAAAAGCCTGAGGCAAGCACCATCCCCAGTGCTCCCCCCATGGACGTACCAACCCAGTGCACACGGTCAATGCCAAGTTGATCCAGCAAAGCCTGTGCAATCTGTGCATAGTGCTTCAAACAGTAGTGCTCCTTGGGGTTGGAGCTCCACTGACTCAAGCCGCGTCCAATGGTGTCCGGGCAGATCACCCGGTAATGGGGCGCAAGATGCGCCGCCAACGCATCCATATCGCGTCCGGTGCGGGCCAACCCATGCCACGCGATCACTGCAGGTGACTGTGGATCACCCCATTCGGTATAGTGAATTTCATGACCTGCACACTGCAGGTATCGCGAAGCAAAGGGCATGGCGCTGCAACCTTAGTTGGGAACCGACAACGAAGTCCCTGAAAACACGATCTGGTCGGCAACTGCAGGTGTCGCCGCAATGCCAGGTACATTCGCTGCCGTGATCGCTGGTGCGGCTCCAGGCACCCCACCGCGTGGCGTGGTGCGGACCACCTGGCTGACTGGCAGCGCCTTGCCGTCTTTCAGACTGGCATACATCGCGTTCATGGCGTGAACAAAGTACGTGTGTAGCGGGACATACCGGGTGTCAAATCCTGAGAATGCATTGAACGAGTCAAAGTGCTGGGCGTTCGTCACCTCGATATAGCTCAACCGGCTTGCCGCACCTTCCACCAGGCGGTTGTACGCCGCATAGGCACGCTCGGAATTGTTGATGGGCAGCAAGGCATCGCTGCGGCCTGCGAGCATGAGCGTGGGTTTGCCACGCAGATTGCCGTTGAGCATTACATCCGCGACCCCCGCCTTGACGGCGTCACTCTGCGCCTTGGTCGGTGTTGAAGTTGCAGTCAGCGCCGTACCCGTCACCGTGTCGACCCCGGTGAAGAGAGCACGTTGACAAAGTGCCGCGTCCAAGGCGAAGTCGGCAACCCCCGAACTCGGGGACACGCCCAGGTTCCATGCCTTGGCGCCACCCACCGAGTCGTTGTAAACCACGGTGGCCGGAGTGCCGTTCACCGTCCCATTGCCAGTGGCATAGCTGGCTGCACGTACGTTGACGGCCATCGGTGCCGGAACACCAGCCGCAACTGCCGCAGCGCTCATGCCGCAAAGATTGTCAGCCACAGAAAACTTGCCATAGGCATTGGTGTACATCATCGAAATAATGACCGCATTGCCCAACGCATAGTGGGCGTTGTGCATGACATCATTGTCAGCCGTCCAGCCCGCCGCACGGAGTTTGGCCAATGCGCTGGCGGCACGCTCGGCGGTGGTGGCACCAGTGACCAGCCCCTTGGCAGCCAGTTGGTTGCAGCGGTTGGTAGCCGTTGTGGTTTGTCCGGTCAAGCCGATGTAATTGAAGATCGACACCTCGGTCAGGGCAGCGCTGGGTGCCAACGCAGCACAAGGCTGGTACAGGTTGGCAATGGTGAAGTAGTCCATCAAAGGTTTGCCGTAAGCGGCAACCGGCGCTCCTGCGAACTGCACTCCGTAGCCCGCTGTGGTGCTGGGCTGCGCACTGGGTTCGCCCGCCACCACGCCATCAATGATGCCCGCGGTATCCTGCTCCGCGGCGCGCAACACCGCAGCACCACCATTGGACACCGATGCAGCGATGACCATGGTGTTGTCCGCCGTAAATCGCACCGCCTTGGCATTGCTGGCCATACTTGCTGAAGGACCATATTGCTGGTTCAAGGCATACATGGCGTACTGGGCGGCGGCGAGTGTGTCATTGCCCCAGTCCTTCTCGGGGTTCATTTGCGAGTGTGCGTGCTTGAGCGCGAGGCGGTTCGGGAACGCTGCATTGAATGCCACGCGTGCGGCATCCGTGATGTTGGCTGCAAAGTGCGCCAGAGTGCCGGCGACGGTACGGCTGGCACGTGTGCCATCGATTCTGTGCACACTGTCGTCGGACAGGTCGTTCAGGCCCATGCCCTTGCCGGCATCGGTCAACGCCACGGCGCAACCACGCTTGAGTCCCCAGTCGCCAGCGCTGCCAATGGCTCCGTAGACTCCGCGCGAGCCCGAAGAGGGGCCAAGCACAACACAGGGTGCGTTGACGTCGAAACTGTCCGGGATCTGAACCGCCATGGTGACCCGCTTGCGACCTGAACCATCGTCGAGCACGCCCACGTACTCGACTCCGGGAACCAGGCCCTCGCCCCGTGTGTTGTTTCCTGCCAGATCGATATTGGGACCGTACAACACGCCGTAGCCGCCGCCCACGGTGTTGTCTACCAACCCGCGGTAATTAGACTGGATGGCATTGCGGCGCAACTCATCTGCGGTTGGATTGGCGGGGTCTGCAAAAGCCGTAAGCGTTGCAGCCGCGGTATTGACCAATCCGCTCTTGCCAAGGCCACCCGTCAGCAGGTCTTGCCCCGCAGCTGTGCTGGCAGATCCGGTGACGCTGGCGCGGTAGACCTTGAAGCCCAGGTCAGAGACTCCACTGGGCACCAGGTTCACCTCAGGCAACGAACCTCCGCCGCATCCGGCAATCATGACTGTGACTGCCGCTGCAACGGGAACCAAACGGCTGTTCAAATTACTCTGCATAGATGTCTCCTAGGGGTTTTTATGAAAGGAAAGAACGTGGTCAGGACCGCGCAGCGGATGCCCGCAGCCTCCCCACCACGCCAGAGGGGAAGAAATACACCGACAGCACAAACAGTACGCCGAGCCACAGCAGCCAGCGGTCTGGTGAAAGCAGAAGGGACAACCAGGGCCAGGCAGCCACCGCTTCACTGGCAATGCGCAGCAGGTCCTGCAGATAACTCTGCGCCACCAGGAACAGCGTGGCTCCCACGATTGCGCCGTACATGGTTCCCATGCCGCCGATCACGACAATCAAAAGCACATCCATCATGATCTCGAACGACAGGGAGGTATCGGGTCCGTTGTAACGTAACCAGACCGCCAGCATGGCACCGGCAATCGTGGCAAACAGCGCTGAAAGAATGGCAGAACTGGTGCGATAGATGACAACGTGGTAACCAATGGCCTCGGCGCGAAACTCGTTCTCGCGAATGGCCTGCAACACACGGCCAAAGGGTGAATTTACAATTCGCAACAAGGCCAGGAACAGGATTACGGTCATACCGAACAATAAGTAGTAACACAACAGACGACCATCCAGACTGACTCCCAGAAACGGCGTATCGCTGAACTCGAAGCTGGGCGAAAGGATTGTCGGAACTTTGAAAGTCAGCCCGTCCTCGCCACCTGTGATTTCGTGCAACTGTGACGCCAGTGTGAGGAATGCAGACGCCACCGCCAGGGTAATCATGGCGAAGAATATGGCGCGCACGCGCAGGGAGAAAAGCCCGATCACCAGCGCCAGCCCAAAAGACAACGCCAGCGCGCCCGCCAACCCAGCCGCGAGCGCCTCCCAGGTGGGACCTAAATGGGTGGTAGCTACCGCGATGCCGTAAGCACCAATTCCGAAGAACATGGTGTGTGCAAAACTGACAATGCCGGTGTACCCCAGCAAAAGGTCAAAGCTGGCCACCAGCACGATGAACACCAGTACCTTGGCAGCAACGTTGAGCGCCTTGACTCCTGGAAACAGGAACGGTGTCAAGGCCAATCCAAGCACCAGCAGCACCAGCAGAACAGCGAGCCAGCGACTGCGCGGCAAATCATTGGAGAGAATG
>CAJBVC010000336.1 GCA_903958915.1 uncultured beta proteobacterium | reverse complement strand
GTTGCCAATCTTGCGTTGTTCGAGCATTTTGATGGCCAGGATGTACCAGCTGCCCATGCTCATAACCACCAGAATCAAGAGCACGGTCTTGGCGACCGCGTCAGAGGTTTCCCACAGGGCTCCAATGCCATACGGGTTTTCCGCAGCTTTGGCGGCCTCAACCTTGGCCGGCGCTACCGCCGCTGCAGCAGGGGCTTCTGCGGGAGCAGGGGTTTGGGCAAACGCCGTTGAACCCAGACCCAATACCATCGATCCAGCCAAGCCCAGAGCCAGCGCCCACGTGCGGGCAATCGTCATTAACTTCGTAGTCACAATTAATTCCTTATAAAGACCTACGCACAAGGTGCACCCAACAACGGGGTTATGGCGCCAATAGTTCGCAAATTGCGGACCCGCGATTGTAAATTGCTTCAGACGTACCTTTCAGTACGATTACACAAGATGTTTAAGGGTTTTCCCTTGCCCCAGCCGACTCTTTAGAATCGACTTCTCCTTTCACCCTCCCTCAAGTTTTTGCCCTCATGAGCCCACCCAACGTGATAGAAACCCAGAACAACCCACTCTTGCAAGACTGGGGATCAGCGCATGGAATACCGCCTTTTGATCAAGTCACCCCGGATCACTTCGAACCTGCGTTTGGCGTGGCGCTAGCACTTCATCTGCAGGAAATTGATACGATTAGCCAAAGCACGAAAGATGCCACTTTTGAAAACACACTGGTGGCTTTCGATTGCAGCGGCCGCTTGCTCAAACGCATCTCCCTGCTGTTCCACAACTTGACCGCCAGCGAAACTTCGCCAGCATTGCAGGCAGTGGAGGTCCGGATGTCGCCTCGGCTTGCGGCGCATGAGAATGCCATCTTCATGCATGCAGGCCTGTTCGCGCGGATTGATGCGCTGTACCAGAACCGCGAAGCGCTCGGACTAGATGCAGAACAACTGCGCCTGCTGGAGCGCATTCACCTCGACTTTGTACGTGCCGGAGCGCTATTGCCGGCAACAGACCGTGAACGCTACGGTGAAATCACAACGCAACTGGCGGCTCTGTACACCCAGTTCAGTCAGAACTTACTGGCCGAAGAGTCGAGTTTTGCGCTGGAACTGCACGGCGAAGGTAGTCTTTCGGGACTGCCAGAGTTCGTTCGAGCCGCAGCGCGGTCCGCGGCGAACCAGCGCGGTTTTCCTGAGGGCGCGCATGTATTGTCGCTATCACCATCGCTGGCCGAGCCCTTTCTGACCTTTTCATCGCGGCGAGACCTGCGTGAAACGCTGTGGCGCGCGCGTGTGGCGCGAGGCGCGCACAGTGGTGACCATGACAATCGCGTTGTTGCCGCCAGGATCATTGCGTTGCGCCAGCAGCAGGCAGCGTTGCTGGGGTACAAGAACTACGCCGACTATGAACTGGCGGACCGCATGGCGGGGCAGACGTCGGCAGTACTGGATCTCCTGCACAAGGCCTGGGAACCAGCGAAAAAGTATGCAGAAATCGATCGGCAAACGCTGACGGAAATGGCGCACTCCCTGGGAGAACCCACGCCGATCGCGGCCTGGGACTGGCGTTACCTGGCGCAAAAGGTCCGTGCAGAGCGTTTCGATCTGGACGATGCGGCAGTCAAGCCGTTCTTCTCGTTGGAGAACATGGTGTCAGCCATGTTTGATTGCGCCAGCAGGCTCTTTGGGCTGAAGTTTATCGAGCAGCATGGCGTCGCCCTGCACCACGCGGATGCGCGCCTATGGGAAGTACGTCGCATTGACGACACCCTGGTGGG
>CAJBVC010000335.1 GCA_903958915.1 uncultured beta proteobacterium | reverse complement strand
TGCGTATCGAGGATATTGCTGCGAATGCGGCCGTTGAGGTCCTCTTCCTCTGCAATGTCGCCCAGTATCGCAGCCGCTTCGCCATCACTCATGGTTTCACTCAAAACCTGCTTGCCAACCTTGCCGAGTGTTCCATAAATGTCTTCCAGCGAATCGGCGGAATATTCCACGTCGGAGCCGTAAAGATCAATCATCAGATCGAGACTGTCGGATACGAAACCGGGCTGGGTTTGTGCCCGCCGCCGTTGTAGTCGAAACACCGGAAGCTCTTCGCTTCTCAAAGTGAAAAGCGTGCCTTGGTGCAGGATGAACGACACCGGAACGCTGCGTGAATTCCCTTCGCGATCCAACAAAAAGTTGGAGTGCAGGTGAACATCGCCACCTTCCTCGATCTGGAATCGGGTGCTCACCTCCAGTTGCGTCGCATCACTGGGGTCTGGAAGCGCGACACCGAAGTGCGCTCCAATGTAGGCGCGCTCAGACTTGGTGGAGTTCAAGAGGTCAATCCAGATGGGCGTTACACCATCCAGATCTTTGCGGCTCGAAATCGGGATTTGTCGAAGTCGGCCCTCGACCAACTCGAACGCGTTCATCTGGCTGTCTTCAAAGGCGGGAGCTCTGCTGCCGACCAACTGTTCCCGTCGTGCATCAGAAACTTCCCAAAGGATCTCGTTCTCGCGTGCTTCCGGGACCTGACTCCAGAGAATGGCAGCATCTTCAATCGGCAGAGACTCCAGAATGTTGCTGATTTCCTCAGTCCCCAGCTGCACCAAGTAATTGTGCAGTTCTGCAAGATGCTGGCGATGCAGGAGTGTCGTGACCACCTCCTCGCGTTGCGAGTTTCGCCCACTCGATATGTTCTCTGCCAACCGATGGCGCGACAGCATTTCCACGATTTTTTCTAATTGTTTTGACATGGGGTCATCGTTTGGTTTGGGTCTGCCGTTGGTTCGCAAACAGTCTAGAACCCGTTGATGACAGATTCGTTACAGTGAAACGGCATGCAACGGCAAGTCGGCATGAACAAATTGTGAAGATTCGATGGGGTTATGAAGGATCTATGTCACGCCACTGACACAGGTTATCAATAAAGTCGGGTGATAACGAGAGCCTTGCCATGGAGACCCACAGTTTGACGCTTGCCATTCGAACTTTTCGAGTGATGCTGCATATTGCTTACGGGCTTGCTTTGGGATGTGTCTTCCCGGCTTTCAGTGGAGCCAGGCAACTGAATATCATGCAGCGCTGGTCCCAGTCGCTGCTCAGTATGCTGAATGTTCAAATGCGCGTCCTTGCGCAGCACGGACTGCAGCACCACGAGGGGCAACTCATACTTGCCAACCACATATCGTGGTTGGACGTGTTCGTCATCAATGCCAGTACACCTGCCCGTTTCGTCGCCAAGTCCGATGTTGCTGCGTGGCCTCTGATTGGCTGGATGGTACGCCGCTCAGGAACTCTCTTCATCCGGCGCGAGTACCGACGCGACACCTCGCGAGCCAACCAGATGGTGACCAACTGTCTGCGTGGCGGTGAACGCGTCGCGGTCTTTCCACAGGGAACTTCGACCAATGGAACCGAACCCGTGCACTTTCACTCCGCCATGGTGCAGACGGCCATCGATGCGCAGTGCAACGTGCAGCCCCTGCGTATTCGCTACCTCGATGACGCGGGGCGAATTCTCACCAAAGTCGCATTTACGGGTGACATGACTTTTGCCGCCTCGCTGTGGCAGATACTGTGCGTGTCACGTTTCACCGTTATCGTCACCTATTTGCCGACGCTGGCTTGTATCGGTGCAACCCGCCGCGAAGTTGCCAAACAAGCGGAGGTTGCCGTCAATGCAGCCGACGCAAGCCAAGCAGTGTGATGTCGTCCGCCTGAGGGTGTTCCTGCGCGAAAGCATCCACGCGTTGCACGATGGAAGTGACCAGAGCCTGCGACGAGCCGTGCAGTTCGGCGAAACAATCCATCAATGCGGTTTCGCCAAACTGGTCGAGACCTGCATTCTCAGCCTCGGTGACCCCGTCGGTGTAAAGCAGCAGCAAACTGCCAACTGGAAAAGGCAACATGCCAGATTTGTACTGGATGCCGGAAACCATGCCAGCCACCGGATTACGTGGTGAATCTATCAAGCCCAGTGGCTCACCTGGGAGCCGAACCATTGGCGGGTTATGCCCGGCGTTCACGTAACGGACTTGGTCCAGCTCGAGGTCCACGATGGCAATGAAAATAGAGACAAAAAGTTGCTCGCTGTTCATCATGCACAGCTGGTCGTTCCCGCGGGAGACGATGTCTGCCAACTGCACCTGCTCGATGCGCTTCTCCTGGATGGCCATGCTGCGCAGCATGGCCAGGGTTTGCGCCATAAACAAGGCTGCAGGCATTCCCTTGTTG
>CAJBVC010000334.1 GCA_903958915.1 uncultured beta proteobacterium | reverse complement strand
TTTCAACACGTATGGCGTGAAGTTCCCCATGTTTGCCAAAACCGAGGTGGTAGGCGACAAGCGCAACCCGTTCTACGCGGCGCTTTACCAGGCGACCAAGTCCGCACCCAAATGGAATTTTCACAAGTACCTGATTGACCGTAACGGAAAATCGGTGGAGAGTTTCTGGAGCACGACTGAGCCCGACAACAGTCGCCTGGTGGGCGCCATTGAAAAAGCGCTTGACCAGAAGGGCTGAACTTGCTCCCCGCCAAAGCCCTCAGGGGCGCTTAGCGTCTTCCTTGGCGTGCCACTGCTGGAGTTGTTCGCGCCAGGCGGTCCAGTCGTAGGGTTTGCCGGTCTCGAAGCGGGTCTGCAGGTTCTTCAGTACATTGGGCCAGGCTTTTTCAAAGTAGGCGCGTGCCTTGGGCCATTCGCCCGTAGTGCCCCATCCAAGGTGCGTCAGACTCAGTCGCGTGGTGTCTCCCTCGGGGCTGAAGCGCAGGATGACTACCGTGCGCTGTGCCCGCGCCTGTGCCAGGTGGGGCGGTGCATTCCAGGTAAACGATAGCAGTTGCTCCGGCTCAACCGCCAGCACCTGCATGGTGTCTGCACCTTTGAGCCCTGGTTTGGCATAAGGATCCATGAAGACGTGGAATGCGCCGTCCGGGCGCGCCTGCACTTCGGCTTCCGGCGCAAAGAAGCTGGCAATGCCATCGCTGGTCGTCCAGGCTTGCCAAACGGCACTCACCGGCGCTTTCACCTGTACTGTCAGCTCAATCGCGGGCTCCGCTGCGTACACCGCGCCAGAGGCCGCTACGGCCGTGGACAAAAGAACTTCTTTCAACATACAGCCGCTCCATAAACGTGAAGACAAGCCCGGGAGGATAGTATTCCTCCCGGACTTGTCAAGCCGTTGGGAGCAGCGCCTGGCCGCTTAGATCAGACCGTAGGCCGATGCCAGAAAGTAGCCAGCAATGCAGGATGTACCAACCCCGATCAGGCCCGGGATGATAAAGCTGTGGTTGACCACGTATTTGCCAATGCGGGTGGTGCCAGAGCGGTCAAACTGGATGGCTGCCAGATCGCTTGGGTAGGTGGGAAGAATGTAGTAGCCGTAGGACGCCGCCGCAAAAGCGACGATGTAACCGGGTGGGACACCAATGGCCAACCCGACCGGCACCATGGCGCTAATGGCAGCCGCCTGCGAGTTGACCAATTTGGATACCAGCAACAAAGCGATGGCATAGGTCCAGGGTTGGGTTTTTACCAGCTCGGTCAGGGTCGCTTTCAGAATCGGCAAATGGGCTTCAAACACGGTGTCGGCCATCCAGGCGATGCCGAAAACCGCCACCACGGCGATCATGCCGGCGCGGAAAACTTCGGTCTTGCCGATGGTTGACGGGTCGGTCTTGGTCAGCACGATCATGAGTGCACCGGCCAGCAGCATGAACATCTGGATGGTGAGCACCATCGATAGTGGCTTGCCGCCGATCAGCGGGCGCAGGGATTGGAAAGCACCCAAACAGGCCACCACCGCGATGGATCCCATGAAAATCCACATAGCGGTCCACTGATCCCGCGTCAGTACCTTGCCCATGAGCGTGGCGTTGTCGCCGTAGATGAACTGGCGCTGTTCCGGGTCGGCAATGCGCTTTTGAAACTCGGCATCGTCGTCCAATTCCTTGCCGCGAAACCAACTGAAGATGCCAATCAACAACACACCGCACAGAGTAGCGGGAATGGTGATGGAGAGCACCTGAATGAAATCGATCACATGACCGTCGACGGGTGCCTTTGCCAGAAAAGCCACCAGCGAGACGACGGCTACCGACACCGGGCTGGCCAAAATGCCCATCTGACTGGCCACCGATGAGGCCGCCATGGGGCGCTCGGGGCGAATGCCGTTCTTGATGGCGATGTCGTAGATGATGGGCAGCATGGTGTACACCACGTGGCCGGTACCACACAAAATCGTCAGGAAGCAGGTGGTGAACGGCGCCAGAATCGATACGTATTTCGGATTGCGTCGCAGCATCTTTTCTGCGCCCATCAGCAGGACTTCCAGTCCTCCGGAGGCCTGCAGTGTCGCAGAGGCTGCGACCACAGCAATAATCGTGAGCATCACATCCACCGGTGGCTTGCCGGGGGTGAGCCCAAAGACAAAGGTCATGATGACAATGCCGATGCCACCGAGCAACCCCAGCGCGACACCTCCTTTTCGGGCGCCGTAAAAAAGGCACACCAGGATGACCGTAACTTGCAGCAGAATGTCCATAATCAACTCCTTCTCGAAGCCCTTAATGTAGTTTTAATAAGGGTAAACCCTAGTTTTTCCCCATGACTTCGTTTGATTCAGATCATGCATCTTGATGATTTGCTCGATTCCCAACTGGCGCTACCCAGCATTCCGCGGGTGATCGCGCGGGTGCTGGCCGAACTTAACCGCGATGAACCGGATTTGCGCAGGATCAGCAACGACATCAATACCGACCCAGGATTGGCCGCACGCCTGTTGCGATTGGCAAATTCCGCCCAGTTTCAGATGGTCCACCGGATCGGCAGTGTGTCCGAAGCTCTGGCGGTACTGGGGCTGGACCAGGTGCGTTCGCTGACAGCCGCCGCAGGGATGGCCGTGGCATTCAAAAAAGTGCCGGGCATGGAAATGCACCATTTCTGGCGATTCAGCCTGGATGTTGCCAAACTATCGCGCAAGCTGGCGCACGAGTCACGCGTCAACGCCTCGACCGCATTCACAGCGGGACTGATCCATGCCGCGGGCGAGTTGGTGATGCACTTGGGCATGCCGGAACAAATGGACTGGCTCAACGACCAGGCTCCGGCACTTTCGGGTCGAAGGGCTGGTGCCGAGCACCATTTGCTGGGCTATTGTTATGCCGATGTTGGGGCGGGATTTGCCAAGGCCTGGGAATTTCCGGAGGCGATTGTCGAGGCCATCCAGTACCAGATCATTCCGTTTGCGGACGATGTGTACGAGCCCTTGGCAGGTATCGTGCATCTGGCCGTGTGGCGTACCCGGGCACGCGAGGAAAATTTGAGCGAGGCCGCGATGGCAGTCACATTCCCAGATGAAGTGGCGCTCGCCCTGGGTATCGACATCGACCAGGTCTTGATGCGCGAGCCATTCGAGTGGACCACCGGTCAGGAAGCCGCCTCCATGGCTTGATGTCCCGGCACAGCAGGCCTGTGCCTACGCCACTAAGATAGCCCCATGGTTTTCCAGTCGATGTACGTGCGAGTGCTCTGCGCCCTGCTGGCGGTTGCGGTGGTGGGAGTGGTCGATTGGAATATTCGGCCAGAAAGGGTGAAAGCCGCACAGGCTAGCGTCCCAGCACCCTCTGAATCATTGCTGTCGGCCGGTTTGAAACAGGCAGAGCACGGAACCATTCCCATGCCCGAAGGCGCACTGGCCGCGCATGCCAGTACGCTGCTTGCCATGCCAGCGGGAGGTGCCAGTGGTTTGACGGCTTTCTGGTTCGCCGGAGACCGTGAAAGCGCGCCCAACGTACAGATCGCAGCGGCGCAATGGCACCGGGCCACACAACGCTGGTCTGCGGCGCGTTTCGTTGTCAACCGTCACCTGCTGGGTGCGCAACTGGGTTTTGGCGTGCGCCGGCTGGGCAACCCGGTGGCGTGGCTAGACGCGCAGCAGCGTGTGCATTTGTTTGTGGTGGCCACAGGGTGGGGTGGCTGGGCGGCTTCGCGAGTCGTGCATTTGCAGCAGACCAGCGACTCCAGCTCTTTGGAGGCGTTGCGGTTTGAACCGGTGCGCATGCTGCCTCTGTCGTGGTTGTGGAACACCAGTTTTCTGGTGCGTAACAACGTGATGCCGTTGCAGGATGGTGGCATGGTATTGCCCGTGCACTTTGAGCTTGGCATCAAGTACCCGGTGGCTTTGCGTTTTGACCGCAATGGTGGATTTAAGGGCATGGTGCGCATGTCGCAGCGACGCGACCTGCTGCAGCCGGCACTGGTGATGCAGTCGCCCACCGAATGGATCGCCTTTTTGCGTGCGCAACGTTCCAGTGGGAAAATTGGTGCGGTGCACACCACCGATGGAGGAATCCATTGGCAAGACTTGCCCGACCTTGTATTGGACAATCCCGATGCAGCAGTTGCAGCGCTAAGACTGGGAGCCTGGGAGGCAGAGCGTTTTGCGCAGGTCAAGGAGGAGCCCGCGCAGCGGGCGGGGGACACGGAGCAAAACGTTCTGCCTCCCAGACTCGCGGTCCCGCAACGGTTGGTGCTGGCCCACAACCCATCGACCGAGTCACGCATTCAACTGGATTTGAGCACCTCCACCGATGGCGTGTCCTGGCAAACCCTGGGCACACTGGCGCGCGGAGGCGAGGGTGACGAGTTTTCCTATCCCTCGATGGCGTTGGCCGACGGCAGCCTGTGGGTGAGTTACACCCAGAACCGCAAACGCATTGCCTGGCAGCGCTGGGATAGCGCGCCCGCCGCAGCAAAGGGTTCGCCATGAATGTTGCAGACGCGCAGTGGTGGGAGCGGTTGTTTGCAACGGACAATCCCCTCCTGCCAACACTCTGGCTGATGCAAGCGTATTTGAACCTGGGCTGGGCGGTGGTGACAGCCGGGCTCGGAGCCGTCTTGGCGCAAAAACTGTCGCGACACAAGCACTGGGCTGCTGGCGCGGCCACGGTATGCGCCCTGTGGGCTTGGCTTCCCGGTCCTTACTCGTCGTCTTACTGGCTTGGGTTAGCGTTCCAGATGCCCAGTATCTGCGCGGTACTGCTGAGCGCCGCACTGCTTTGGGACCTGTTCGCCAATGCCAGGGGCCAAGCGCAAGGACGGAAAGGTGGAAAGGATCATCGGGCTGCGATCGGCTGGGCAGTGGCTGGTGTGGCTCTCAGTGCATGCCTTGCACTCGACACTTTTGCGGTGTTTCCCGTGTCTGTGTACGCGTGGGGCTTTAGCGGGTTCGCCGTGGTGGTGGCGCTCGGGTCAAGTCTGTTGCCTTGGGTCATTTGGCATAACGACCGGAGCGGTGCGTTGCACTGGATAGTTCCCTTGGCCATTGCATTGTTTGTGGCGCTGCGCCTTCCCACTGGTAACCTCTGGGATGCCTTGCTGGACCCGTGGTTGGGCGTGGGTCTGACGGTGTACCTTTGGCGGCAACGCACCAGTCGATAACCAACCTGCAGTGACGCTTTCCGTCGGTCTCGGTGCTAGGGTGTTGCGGACGACGCTGGCAATTTTTTCAGGAGCCACTCCCGGCGGAACAGCCACTCTTGCGGTTGCCATACATTGGCAAGCGTGACTTCCCCGCTTTTGTGCCGGCTTTTGACATGCCAGCGTGACCCTAGCACTGCACATTGAGGCAAGCAGGAGGGCTGCATCCGGTCCGGGCGGTCCTGCAACCAGACCACGGCGTCGAAGGTGTCGAGCAGATACGTCAGGCGTTCGTCAGGTGGCAGATCGGGCTTGTGAGCGCCGGTGTTGCGTCCCTCGGCGTCGTAGGGAACCACCGCACTGTGTGGCAGCACAAAATGGAAGCGCTCGTACTGACCAGTAAAGCCGTTGGGCACGGCAACACGTTGTCCCTTCATCGCCTTTTGAACAGAGTAGTCGTAACCCGCTTCTGCACCGCTCAGCGGTGCCGTCATGACACCAAACGTCACATAGACCGCCAGGCAACTCGTCAGGGTGGCATTTTTGGCCCAGGACTTTATGAGAAAACCGGCTACAACGCTTGCTGCACCTGCGCAAGCAGCTACTAAAGTCATAGCGACCTGGATTCCGCTGGCGATTTGCATCTCGCCCATCACCCAGCCCACGCGGGCCATCACCCCCAGCGCAGGAATGACCAGCAGCCAGGTGGCCCATAACCAGGGCCTTGCCACTTTGTCCCACGACATGGCCATCAGAATGGCCACCACCGGCATGGCCGGAATCACGTACCGGGCGGAGCGTTGGCTCGGCAGGGAAAAAACCACCAGCCACACCAGCAACCAGATCCACAAAATCCGCGTGGTCGGCGCAACGCGCTCGGAATTCGGGCGTTTCAGCCACGCTCTGGCCTCCGTGCCCGCCCACCCGATGACCAGCAGGGAAAGCAGGCCTGCATTTTCCGGGTAGGCAAGCAACTGGCTCCAAAGCGGGTATTGACCAAAAAGCGCGGCATGCCAGTAGCCATGCTCTCCCGACATTTTGCCGGCGTTTTCCCCCACAACGAACTCTTTCCAGACGGCACCCGGGTCGGGGTCCAGCGCGAACCACACGGCGAAGAGCGCCAATGCCACCGTGGCACTCCAGCCCACACCCACCGTGGAGCGCAGAGTGTCGCGCCACGCCGGCAGCGGAGAGCACCACACCATTGCGCACCACAACGCCGCCGCCGCCGGCGCGACCAGTGCAAAGGATTTGTAGGCCATGCCCAACCCCATGGCGATGCCCATGGCAGTAAAAGCGCCACGGCCTAACGTCACTGGTCCGTTGTTCCGGGGTTGATCAGCCTGCAGCCACAGCAGCCAGAATAGGGGCAGGCAGAACCAGAATGTCTCGGGGCCCGACGTGAGGTAGACGCGGCCGTAACGAAAAGTGGAAAAAAACAGCAGATAGAGCACGCCGGCCAGCAGTGCGGTGCGCAGGTTGCCGGTGATGCGGCGGGTCACCACAGCAATCAAACCGGTGGTCAGCAGCGTGTAGACCACACTGGGCAGGCGCAATGCAAACAGCGACCAGTTCTGGCCCCAGTCGCCTGCCACCATGGCCTGCCAGAACAACAGAGGCGGTTTGGTGTTGCGCATATTGGCCAGATCCGAAACCAGAGGGAGCCAATGGTCAGAGAGCGCGGTCAGGCGGGCGATATGGATGTAGACCATTTCATCGCCGTTGGTCGGTGCAAAGGGACTGCCCAGCCCAAAGAAGTAGGTGGCCACGCTTGCCGCCAGCAGCGCCAGCCAGCCCCAGGGCGATACGCGTGCTGCGTTGGGCGATGTCATGACCGGCCGCGACGGAAGGTCCAGCGGTCGTTGGCGAGGAAGTTGCTCACGCTCGCTGCCAGAATGGCGATGACGTTGGCAATGCGGTAGTCCATGCTGCCCGACAGCAGCAAGGTCAGCAAATATTGCAACGCGCTGCCAAATGCCGATGCGGTGACGTATTGCCCGAATTCCATGCCTAGCAGGCGCAGGCTGACCGGTTGCGCTTCTTGCGCCTCCAGCGTTCGCACGCGGTCGGACCAGGTCCACAACCGATTCCAGGTGAAGTTGTTCACTGTGGCCAATGTGATGGCCAGCGCCAGAGAAAAGTAAGGTTTCTTGTAACTGGCTTCAATGGCAGCGAAGAGGTATTCATGGCCCAGATACAGGATCGTCAGATTCACCACTGTGCCACTGGCGCCCACGATGCCAAATTTGAGGTAACGGTAGCGCTC
>CAJBVC010000333.1 GCA_903958915.1 uncultured beta proteobacterium | reverse complement strand
CTCTGCACTGGCACCGCTGGCGGCACTGGGCTGGCAAACCGCCAGCGCCCACTGCATACTGAGTTTTGCGTCGGTGCCTGCTGCGCTGGAGCAGTTTCCTGGCACGCCCTGCGCGCTCGAGGGTCACGTTGATGCCTGCGCGGTGTTGCGCGAGGCTTTCACTGCCATCGGCGCGCAGTGTTTTGATGTGGAGAGCAAAGACAAAGTGCTCTACCACGCAGCGGCCGTGTTTGCGACCAATTTTCTGCCCGTGCTGCAGGCCACGGCAGAAGAGCTGTGGCAAAGCACCGGCGTTCCGGCTGCGCTGATTCCAGGCTTGAGAACGTCACTGCTGCGCAACGCCGTTGCCAATATCACCGCCAATGGGCCGCGCGGTGCCTTGACCGGCCCGGCGTCCCGTGGCGACACTGCCGCCATTGCACGGCAGGCACTCGCAGTGGGGCAGTGGGATGGCCCGACCGGAGCGGCCTATACGGCGTTGAGCACCCTGGCCTTGCGCCTGGCCAAGACCTGATCAGCCCAGCGTACTACCAAAAAAGCGCAGCGTGCGGTCCCAGGCCTGCGAAGCCCAGACCGGGTCGTATTGCGTGGCAGGAATACGGCCCGGCCCCACTGCCGTTTCATTGGCAAAAGCGTGGTGCGCCAGATAGCGGTGAAACTCTGGCGCGATGCCAGCCGCACGCAGCTTGGCTTCGAGTGCGTCGACCGTATCGATCTTGAAAAACTCGTCCTGCGTGGCCCAGTGGCCCATCACCGGAGCGGTGATCTTGCTGGCGTCGATGTACTCCAGCGGCGGGCAGCCATACCAGACCACACCCGCGTCAACTTCGGGCGTTTGGGTCAGCGCCAGCAGCGTCAATGCACCACCCATGCAAAAGCCGGTCACGCCCACCTTCGATGCGCGGGTTTTCAGAAACTGGACGGCACCCCGAATGTCCTGCGACGCCGCATCCCCAAAATTGAGGCCGGTCATCAGATGGCTTGCCTCTTCTGCTTCCACCGTGGACTTGCCGCGGTACAGGTCGGGTACCAGTGCCTGATAGCCGGCCGCAGCCAGCCGGTCGGCTACGCCGCGAATCTGGTCATTGAGCCCCCACCACTCCTGAATCACCACCACGGCGGGGCCACCAGAACCCAGCAATGGTTCGGCCAGATAGCCCTGCACAGTTTGCCCATCCGGACGCTGAAAATTCACCAAATTTCCCATCGTGTTGTCTCCTTGAAGTTGCTGTCAGTGGCGCAGTTTATGCGGATTGGCCCAAGCTTTCCAGGCAAACGTGCCCACCGAACCCAGTGCCACCAGCGCCAGCACACGTTGCACGGGCAGCGCCTCGGCGAAGTCGAGCCCAGCGTCCGCCAACGGGTAGACCGCTGCCAGCACCAAGAGGGCAACCAGACGCAGGCTCCACGCGCTGGGCTGGCAATGTTTGGGCGCCATGCGAACCAGCAAAAGGTTGCCCAGCATGCCCGACAGCAAACCCAGGGAAGCGCCCGCCGCCACATCCCCTGGCCAATGGGCGCCCACCGCAACGCGCGACAGCCCCACAGCTGCTGCCAGCACAAACAACCAACTGTGCCGCCAGCGCCGCGCAACGGGCAGCGCAAAGTAGATGCCGGAAGCCACCGCAAACGCCGTCAGGGTGTGGCCTGAGGGCATCGACACCAACTCCAGGCGCTCGCCCAGGATGTGCATCTGGGAGTTGTCCACCACGGCCGCAGGGCGTGGGCTGACGATCAGCCCCTTACCCAGCCGGGTAAACAGAATGGCAAACGGCGCCGCGCACAACCACGCCCACAGCAGGCGCGGTGCCAGCACCAATAGCGGGGCCGTCATCCCCAGCACGCCCCAGGCATTGCCCAGCAAAGACAGGCCTGCCCACACGAGGCTCGGCAAAGCCGCGAACCGGGTGTTGAGATACACAAACAGGGCGGGCTCGTAGGTATGCAGCCACAGCGGTGCCGATAGAGCCAACAGCAGCAACGGAACACCCCACGTTACCCTGGACAAGGCGGGGGTGTCCGTCATGGACGTTTCCTCAACAGCGGCTGTGGGGCACCCGACCAGTTGTGGCAGGCATAAAAGCTGAAGCTTGCGATGGCCACGCCAAAGCGGCGCACTTCCTGGGTTTCCAGCAACTTGCAGTCGGCAAAGCCATGGCCGCCGAGTGGAACCTCGTAAGCCAGTTGCGACCAATCCACCAGCAAGGTATCGCCGCCCTGGGGCAGGTCGCCGGCCCACAGGTCGAACTGGTCGAACCGGTCTTCGAGCACATGGATGGGCAGCGGGCGCGCATACCAGGCCAGGCGGCTCGCCAGCGTCCAGTTTTG
>CAJBVC010000332.1 GCA_903958915.1 uncultured beta proteobacterium | reverse complement strand
CTGTAAAGGGGAGATGCTTGAGTCATGGATGGACTTGACACTATGTTGCTGGCGATGCCGCTTGGCGCAGGGATGCGGATAGGTGGCGCTATGGCGAGTCCTCTTCATCCCGTCGCACTGACAGGATGCGGGACACGGCCCTCATGGGGTCTTCTGGTAGACGCGAACGTAGTCGATTTCCATCTGGACCGGAAAGATGCTGTCATCAACCGGTCCACCCAGGTCGCCACCGATAGCCACATTCAGGATCATGAACTGCGGTGCGTCGAATGGCCAGGCCGCCGTCCCCGTGCCAGGGTTCAGATAACTGAAGTGGACCCGTCCATCGACCGCAAAGCTGATCTCTTTGGCGGTCCAATGCATCTGGTAATTGTGAAACGCTTTGCAAGCGTCTGCGATGGCCGTATCCGCTCCACGACCATTGCCGCCACTGCCTGCGGTAGTGTGAACCGTGCTGAAGACCCTATCCGGACGGCTGCCAACCCACTCCATGATGTCAAGCTCCCCCCCCGCAGGCCAGTCACCTCGTGAGCCAATCATCCAAATGGCCGGCCAGGTCCCTTTGCCACAGGGAAGCTTGGCACGAATGTCAAAGAATCCATAGGTCCAGTCCCTGCGCCCAAGGGTTGCCAGACGCGTAGACGAGTAGGTTTGTCCACCCCAGTCGGCCTGATCCGAGCGAGACTCCTTGCGTGCAGCAATCCGAAGCAACCCGTCGCGCACTTGTGCATTTTCCAGTCGTGGGCCGCTGTAGTACTGCTTCTCGTTGTTGTACCAGCCCTCTTTGTTGCGACCGGTTTCATGCAACCACTTGCTGGCGTCTGGAAACCCATCCGTTGAAAATTCGTCGGACCAGACCAGGCTGTAATTGGCAGGTCGGGAGATCACCTTGGGCTCTGTTGCGGCAGCTTCCACTGTGGCAGCTCCGCGGGCTTCACCACCACAGGCGGTCAGTGCCAGCAGTGTGAGGGCGAGTGTAGAAAGTAGTGTTTGCGACATGATGGTGTTGGAAGTCCTGGTGCAGGAGCTAGCGGTGTGCACGCTGCTCCAAAAGTCGTTTGGCATCCTCCAAAGCGGTCCGAATTTTCTTGCCACGATTGAGAACTTTGTCGAGTTCGGTATTGATGACCTCATCGGCAAATGCACTTTGCTTGTGCACCTGCACTGCGGAAATCTTTCGAGCCGTCTCGCGCCAGAGAAGCCGCGCTTTTTGCCCGCCCAAAAATGCCACCGGCTCTTCAAAGAATGGCGTGTTATGGGCATCCAACAGCGCTGGGAACGCATCAAACTTGGTAAAGGCTTCAACTTGGCGCTCTCTGTCGAGCGTCATGAACTGAATGAACTCCCAGGCCATTTGCTTGCGTGCACTCTCTGAGCGTCGCGGTATGGCATAGAAAGACCCTCCATACGATACTGAAGCCCCTTCCGGAAGCCCCGTGGCGCGCCACAATCCGATGGTCTTCGGAGCGACCCAATTACTGAGTTGTCCGACCATCCAGGCTCCCGTCACTTCGGTCGCCACGGTGCCTCGCTTGAACCCTTCCGCCCATTCGTTGGACCAGGCTACCGTGCGGGCGTCGAGCTTGTTGCTTCGTGCCTCCCGGGCCACTTCAAAGGCACGTACGAAGCGGTCTGCGGTCACAAGCACATTGGAGTCTTTGTCAAAGTATTGCCCTTCACCGGGCTTGATACCCGATCGAATCAGGATGTCTTTGACGCTTTGCACGGTACCAACCAGGTACGCCCCGGTGGCCGCTTTGATGCGCAGTCCCGCAGCGATATAGCTATCCCATGAGGCGGTCAAATCAGCCTCCTGCACTCCAGCACGGTCCAAAATGTCTTTCCGGTACAGCATGGTGCCCGGACCAATGTCGGTGGGCATGCCAACCACTGCGCCCTTTCGGTTGACCGCCTGATCGTACGCAAAAGGCACGATACGGTCCTTGAACCGTCCGATGTCATACGGAGCGCGGGACAGGTCTTCCAGTCCACCGCCCTGGGCAAAGCGACCCAGGAAACTGGCCTCCAGCACCATCACGTCCGGCAATTGGCCTGAGGTGGACAAAGCCGTGGTCATGGCGGTGTGATGGTCCTGGTACTGGCGTGTTTGTATCCTGACCTCCACATCGGGATGCAACTTGTTCCACATGGGAAGCGCACTGCGCGCAATCTCATCGACCAGCGGGTACGCTGCCACATGGATGACCGTGGGCGCCAGCGCCCGAACTCCCGTAGAGAACAGCGCCGCACCGGCCAACACGGTGCGACGTTTCAGCCAATGGTGGTCGTGCAAATCACCCATGCGCAATGCCAAGCGTCATTGGTGCCGTGTGGCAGTTCGCATGCCCACCTTCACTTGCAACTGGTGCTGCAGGCAACGCAGGTGCTTCAAACCGCCTGCCAAAGCAGCGATGCCATTCGGGTACACCATGGTGTGGAGCTTTCATAGAAGAATTTTTCGACCGCATCCGGTGTGGCGTGATAGAGATTTGACAACCCGCTGGGCAACAACCCAGCTGCATTCCTATCATCCATGAAACCGCTTTCATAAGTCAACTTGGGGGTAACCCTAGGGCGGACTAAGACGCGAATTTCCTGTGCCAGCCAGCGGTGCGCCGCGCACACGTGCTAGGCCGCTTTCAGCAGCAAACCTTTGCTATCGAACGCCAATGCACTCTTGGGAGAGTCAGACTTCAGACCCACGGTCTGGCCAGCGGCAATTTGACGATCGCCACTTGCAACCTTGGCAATCACCAGGTTGGCAAGACCGTCCACGCGAACATGCACCATGATGGAGTCGCCCAGTTGCTCCACCAACTCCACGGTGGCTTGCACGCCCTCCTCCGTTGTCGTGACATCCAGATGCTCAGGACGAATCCCAACCCGGCGGGTGTCCCCAGCCGCACCTGGCGCAAGTTGCTGCCACAGGTCCTGATGGGGACCCCGTGCACCGACTTCTTGCGGCCGATCAATGAAGTTCATGCGCGGTGAACCGATAAAGCCCGCCACAAACTCATTCGCAGGGCGCCGGTACAACTCCATGGGACCGCCAATTTGCTCGATCTTTCCTGCATTGAAAACCGCAATCCGGTCACCCATCGTCATCGCCTCGACCTGGTCATGCGTCACGTAAATCATGGTGGTGCCAAGTTCCTTGTGCAGACGCGACAACTCGATGCGCATGTTCACGCGCAATGCCGCATCCAGGTTCGACAGGGGCTCATCAAAGAGGAAAACCTTGGGTTTTCTCACAATCGCGCGGCCTATCGCCACCCGTTGGCGTTGCCCCCCGGACAGTTCCTTGGGGTAGCGGTCCAGCAAGTCGGTGATGCGCAGAATCTCAGCGGTGCGGCCAACCTGCTCCTTGCGCTCTGCCTTGGAAGTTCCGGCCATTTTGAGTGCAAAACCCATGTTCTCCGCCACCGTCATGTGGGGATAGAGGGCGTAGCTTTGAAATACCATGGCCGCACCGCGATCGGAGGGTCGCAAATCATTGGCCCGAACATCGTCGATCAGCAGGTCCCCTGCGGTGATGCTCTCCAGGCCCGCGATCATGCGCAAGGTGGTGGACTTGCCGCAGCCGGAGGGTCCGACGAACACCAGAAACTCGCCTTTCTCCACTTCCAGGTCGATTCCCTGAATGACCTCTTTACGGTCGTACGTCTTGCGGATACCCCGCAGTGATACCTGTCCCATTGTGGTGTCCTTGTTGCCAATTAGCACGCCGTGGCGCGCTGGGTGTTGTCCTGTTTCAGGAAGTCTCGATACCAGTGCGCGCTATCTTTCAGGGTGCGAACCTGGGTGGCGTATTCCACATGCACGATGCCAAAGCGTTTCTCGTACCCGGACGCCCATTCAAAGTTGTCCATCAGGCTCCACACCATGTAGCCCCTCACGTCTACGCCCTGACGCATGGCGTCTGCCAGGGCCGCAATATGCTGCTGGACATACTGTGTTCGCTCAAAATCGTGCACGCTGCCTGCCTCCAGCACGTCCCTGAACGCGCCGCCACTTTCGGTAATGAGCACGGGGGGCAATGCATAGTCTTTGTGCAGGCGCAGCAGCAGCTCTGTCAAGCCCTGCGGGTAGATCTCCCAACCCATTTCGGTCACTGGCAAACCCGTGCTGCCAGCCTTCCAGCTCCCGTCGGCACTGACCACGGACCGTGTGTAGTAATTCAGGCCAAGAAAGTCCACGGGCGTGGCGATATTCTTCATATCCTGCGCGTGCACGACTGGCATATCCGCACCAAGGTCTTCCAGCACGTCCTGCGGATAACTGCCCTTGAACAGAGGATCCATATACCACCGCACCAGACGTCCGTCCTCCAGCAATGCCAGCGCCCGATCTGCATCTGAACTGGTAGCCGGATGCATGGGTGACAGGTTGAGAACAATGCCGAGTGCCGTTTGGGAGTTTTGGGCGCGCAGTGCCTGCACTGCGAGTCCATGGCTGAGCAAAAGGTGGTGCGAAACCTGCGCTGCAGCACTGCGGTTTGCGATGCCCGGTGCAAAGACACCTTTTTCATGCCCAAGCACCGCGATGACCCAGGGCTCATTGTGGGTGGCAATCGACGCAATACGGTCGCCCATCCGCCTATGGATACCTTCTGCGTACTCCACAAACCGGTGGACCGTGTCGCGATTGACCCATCCACCCTGGGTTTGCAATGCTTGCGGAAGATCCCAGTGGTTCAAGGTCACATAGGGCTTGATGTTCCTTTGCAGCAGACGGTCCACAATGCGCTCGTAGAAATCGAGCCCCGAGGCATTCCACGCGCCTGACCCGGTGGGACGCACTCGAGGCCATGAGATGGAAAAGCGGTAGGCATTGACGCCCAAGTCAGAAACGATATCGAGATCGGATTCCCAGCGAGCGTAGTGATCGCAGGCAATGTCGCCATTGCTGGCATCGGCAATCGCACCCGTATTGCGACAAAAGAGGTCCCAGATCGATTGCCCCTTACCATCTTCTTTGGCCGCACCCTCAATCTGAAAGGCACTCGTGGCAACGCCCCAGACAAAGTCATCTGGAAACTGTTGCCTCTTGATCATTGGCAGCTGGGACTTCATGACTTCAGCGGGGTGTGCATGCAACTCCTGGGCGTTGTCAGGTGTCATTTGACCGCACCGACGGTGAGCCCCGAAATGAGTTGCTTGGACGAAATTACGAAGAGAATGACCAGCGGCAAGGTGGCAATGGCGGAGCCCGCCATCAACGCACCCCACTCCGTATCGACAGGACTTTGCAGACTGCGCAGTGCTAGCGGCAAGGTGTACATATCGGCCGAGCGCATCACGATCAATGGCGAGATAAAGTTGTTCCAGGATGCAATGAATGTAATCAGACCCAAAGTGCCCAGTGCAGGCTTGAGCAGCGGCAGCACGATGCGCCAGTAGATCCCCATTTCGCCGCAGCCATCCATTCGCGCAGCCTCCACCAGTTCCCTGGGAATCGACGAGGCCACAAATTGACGCATGAGGAAGATTCCAAACGCGCTGGCCGCTCCGGGGATGTACAGCGCTCGGGGTTGGTCGATCCACCCCAGAATGTCCATGATCATGAAAGTGGGAATCATGTTCATGAAGGACGGCACCAGCATCGTTCCCATGACCAGGCCAAAGAGCACATTCTTGTAGCGAAACTCAAACATCGCAAATGCGTAGCCACCCATGGAGCAAAAGAGCAGCGTCAGCGCCGTGGATGCAAGCGCCACGTACACACTCCATCCGAGATTGCGCCAGAACGGGATTTTCTTGGTCAGGATCTCCATATTGGCCACGAAATCATTGCCAAAGAAAAGCGGGGGCGGCAAGCTGAAGATTTCGGTGCGCGAATGGGTTGCAAACACGAACATGAAGTAGAAAGGCATCAGCATGATGAGCACGCCAACGCCCACGACACAGTACGCAGCCCAGGGGGTCAGACGATCGGTTTTCATTGCATGCGGGTGTTATTGGCCACGCTGGCGGAAGGCTTTGTTGGTAACCCAGGTCAACAGAGCCACCACCAGGAACAGCAGCCAGGACATGGCACTGGCGGCACCAAAATCATTAAAGTCAAACGCCATGCGGTACAGGTAAACCGCCGTCGTCATGCCGGCCTGGTCTGAACCGCCGCGCCCGCCAGTGAGGATGAAGGGCTCCTCAAACAATTGCAGACCGCCAATGACACTCAGCGTGACGCCAAAGAACATCATGGGTTTGAGGCTGGGCAGCGTAATAAACCAGAACTTCTGAAAACGCCCTGCACCATCCATGGTCGCTGCTTCATAGATGTCCGGAGGAATGGTCTGCAGTGCCGCCAGGTACAGCACCAGATTGAAGCCCACGTAACGCCAGAACACGATCATCGCTATCGCAGGCTTGATGTTGTCGGGATCGTTGAGCCAGTCAATCGCGCCTCCAGGAATCAGCAACCCGATGCCTGGCAGTGTGTGCATCCACTGCAACGCCGCGTTGATCAGCCCGAAATCCGTCGAAAAGAGCGAGCTGAACAGGATAGCGATCGCCACCGACGAGGTGATATAGGGCATGAAGTAGGCCCCGACAACGCCATTGCGAAGTCCCCGGAACGAGGTGTGGATGAAGTACGCCAGTGGAATGGCAACCAGATGCTGTGGCACTCCCGACACCAGGGCGAGCCACGCTGTGTTCTTCAGGGACTTCCAGAACCACTCGTCCTGGAGTGCGAAGGAAAAATTGTCCCAGCCAACAAAGCTCATTGCGTCCAGACCGCTGGTGGGCTCCCAGGTCTGGAAAGCCAAGAACACAGAGAACAGCAGCGGAAAAAGACCGAAGGTCAGGAACAGAATCAGGAATGGGCTCAACAGAACGTACGGAGTCATCACCGTCGGCAGGCGCACATTCGGGAATACTTTCATGGTGAGTCCAATCCAAAGCACACATCAACCTCGACACAAAGTACCCCATTGGGATCAAAACGCCCACTGGGGCAATCTACCCACCCGTCTGCGCGCTGCACACGAATCCGTGCTTGCGAGGCGCGCCGGTAGATGTAGGGCACACCTCGCCAGGTAAACCGCAACTCCCCACCGGGCGCAATTTCGGCCTGATCCAGCAACACCGGATGAATTCGCACACAACCATGCTCTATGCGCAAGCCCAATTCACCCCAGCGCGTGAGTATCTCCTCCTTGACCTGACCGGTCATTCCAGGCTGTTGTGCGCCACCCTCTGCAGGCGTGTGGCTGTAGGGATCGGCGGGAAATGTTCCGTAGGCAAGGACGCTCTTGCGGTACCCCAAACCATCTCGCACGCGACGGTAGTAGCCAATCAGTGCCGGAAGTTCGGGAGCATCAAGATCGGCCGCCTCAAAGACTCTTTCTTGAACGGCAAGGAGAAGTTTGGCCACCATATGCCAGTAAATGCAGCCAAGACCCTCATAGCCAAACATGGTGCCGGATCGACCAGTGAACTCGGAGTGACGAAGAATGCGCTCGTAAGTTTCCACCAGGGGCTCAAGGTCCATACCGAGGTCGGAACCCGCAAGCTCCAGATCTTCGCGGTTGCACAGGGACGGCGAAAACCGCACGGTACCGTCACTTTGCCGCTGCAGCAGATCGGTTCGACCCGCTTTAAGCAATGCCTGAACGACTGGCAAGGCCAGTGCCTGGGTGTCCAAACGGTTACGTTGCAGGAAACCGGGTAGTGACCGGTCCGGGTAGAGCATGAAACTGTTTCGGTCGGCGGTGAAAAGAGAACTGGCGAACATGGTCTCAAGCAACGTGACCGCATCCGAGAGTTTCAGCAGACCGCATGACAACACTGCCACTTGCCCTTCCAGCATGGGATAGAGGCGTGCCACAGAAGCACGACCGTTGGCAAAGTCTACAAGGTTGTAACTGTCATAGAGACCGTCGTCCCGCAGGCAACATTGCAGCGTTGCATCGACCAATGGCAGTAGCGACTCCACCAGATTTGCCAGAAGTCCTTCAGGTGCCTGAGTCAGCGTATGCGTGGCGCGATCACCATAAGCCGATTCGCGCCAAGGGTCCAGGATTGCGCCACTGGTGTCCAAGAAGATTCGCCGCCCGTTTGCATCGTCCACAACCGACAAGGGAGTCGATCGCACATGTGCCGCAAAGTCCTGCAGTGCGCACAGGGTGGACTCCGATAATGCGAAGCTCTGATGCACGCAAGGCTGCTCCTGCAAGAAGGCCAGAAAGCGCCGCAGATGCGCCAGGGTGACCACGGACAGGCCGTTGCCCACCAGTGCATTGTTGGCGTCGTTCCATTCCGGGCGCTGGGTATGCAGCCATAGGCCGCCACCTGGCACCAGCGAGCCTGCTTTGGCCAGCAAAACGATGGCCAGCTTTTCGCCCAATGTTGCAAGGATTGGCAGGCCATCGGCGTCGCATACGCACAGTCCGTCGCCTCCGATGCGGAGTTTGCGATGGTGCGCACGCTGATGCGCCTCTTGATCAAAACGGATCGTCCGCTTGGGCTGTGCCGTCTGTTGAGCATGCGGCTGCAAGCGATACGGAATATCCGAAAAACTGAACAGCGCCCGGTTCCACAGCTGCTCCAACAGGTCGGGATTGTGGGCGTTTGCTGCCTCCAGCAGCTTGAGCAAGTAGATGATTTGGTGGTCGCCCCAGTAACCGATTTGGCTCCAAGTGTCCTCTGGCTCCAACACCTCCCAGTCGATACCATCACGCCCGATCCGGTAGGGGTTGTAGCCATCCGCTGACATCGCACCCAGAAATGTCAGGATCATGGAATCCACATACGCGGGTTGGCTCGGTAACAATGCCTCCCAGTTCTGAAATATGTCGCGCCAATTTCCCTGGTAGTTCAACACTCGCCGGCCCGCAGCGTCGCGCACTTTGATACTGAACTGATTCCACGGACGGCTGGGATCTCCATGGCGACGGCTGAACGTGAGCGGCAAGTACTGGAGAACCATGCGTTCAATTTGCGCATCGCCCCGCGCACGCACGGCCGCAATCGCCACCTCGCGTTCTATCCTTGCTGGCCAGTCCCCCGCAATCTCAGCCAGCACCAAAGACAAACTCTGATGGCGCTGGCGCGCAAAAGCCAGCAGATCATCCCGATCCAGCAAGGTACCGTCGGCGAAAACACCACCTCGCATGGAGTTGAACAGGACGTTGGCATGGTGATGTGCTGCTGCCATCGGATCAGCCGACGACTGAAACGCATCGGCCTGTTCCAGAAGTTCGTTCAGCCCCCGCGTGTTCTGGTCTCGCCCGCACACGATTTCGTCAACAAGACCGGCTCCACTGGCGAGATGGTGTGCAAGTTCGAAGGTCTCTACCTGAGATTTGGGCCCGTCAATGACGAGGTGCCACTCCAAACCGCTCGCATCAACCAGTGCTTCAAAGTTTACAAGAAACGCTCCACGACGCCCGCGTGTCAGTGTCTCGGACTCCACTTCGCCTGTTTGGCAAAACCGTTTCACTTGATTGGCCGACAACAACGTGCGCGTCCCTGCTGGTGCTCCTGCATGCCATGCGGTTAATGCGAGAAAGGATTCCTTGGGCTCCGCACGATCCCAAATTTGGGCGTACAGCGTAAAAAGTCCCAAACGCCCAGCTGCAGCAGACTCATTCCACTTGTAGGCGTCACTGAGGTTGCTCATGGTGGAGGACACCTTGACACCAACGCCAGGTGGAATCAGGTTCAGTACCCCATCAAGAACGCGTACTGAGACGTTACCAGCTGCACCTTGACCGATCGCCCGTATGTGCGCTGTCCTGATGAGCCCCAAGGGCGATGCCGTGGACCATTCATACTGGAAGGCGATGTGGCGATCAGGATGCTCCTCACAAAATCGGATCCGGGTTCCTGCAACGTTTTTCCAGATGGAGCGGTGCGACGTCGCTCGATGCGGGTGCTGTGCAAAGGGCTCCCACAGCTCCAAACCGGACGCTGTCTCGATCAGAATCCAGGTTCGTGGGCCGGTATGCTCCCAACGCGCGTGTATCTTGTCGACCGTCTCATAAGGCAGAAATGCACCTTCAGCATCGCCCCGACCGGCCGTCAATGAACCGGTGCTCGATACAAAGGCCCAGAGATCACTGTCGCTGGCCAGCGTCATGAAGAATGGATCTAGCGCATCTGGCCCATCGATGCAGTACCAGGTCTCACCACCTTCGCTGACAAATGCACCGCTGACGGCTTCGGAGCTTAGTGGTTCCGAGGCTTGCCTTCGAAGCGGCAACATCGTCTCTTGAGGTTTGAAATGCATCTAGCCAAGTCAAAAAATGGCAAAAAAAACCCTGTTGACGAATCAACAGGGGCCCTCAAATCACCAACCTTAGAATTTATAGTTCATCCCGACGAGCGTCTGCCGCCCGAACGAGTAGATGTAGTTAGGTGCAAGCATCGTCTTGTCCGGCGCCTCCCCCGTGGTGGTTTTGCTGTTCTGCGTGGATTGGTCTAGCAGGTTGTTCACCTGCACCAGGAATGACAAGCCCTTGTAGGGTCCGTGCTCGAAGGCATAACCCAGCTGCAAGTCCACTACGCGATCGGCTTCTTGCTGGCGCGTCGTCGAGTTCAGAAAAATGTCTCGGGTGGTCGCGGTAAACGGTGAACGATAGCGTTCACTGATACGCCCGGAAAAACCATTGTTTTCATAGTAGAAAGTGACGCTGGCGGACGTGCCTGAAAGGCCATTGAGCATGACTTCCTGATCGTCCTTGTCAAAGATCTTGCTCTTGAGTTTTGATCCGCTGGCGACAATTCCAAAACCGTCAAGCGCCTTGTGCAGGAGCCCTCCCTCCAGCGCAGCCGATAGTTCGATACCTTCGATGGAACCACCCTGCCCGTTCATTGGCATCGTCACAGGGCCAAATTTCTGCACGGTCACTCCAGGAGGTACGTTCAACGTTGGAAAGCTCGAGTTGTCACGCGAGGTAACCATCTGGTACACATAATTCTGCAAGTTCTTGCGGAAGCCTGCGACCGAGATGTAACTGCGCTTGCCAAAATATTTCTCGAATGAAAGATCGATGGCAGTCGCACGCCATGGT
>CAJBVC010000331.1 GCA_903958915.1 uncultured beta proteobacterium | reverse complement strand
TTTACCCGCTTCACATAGGCCGCCGGGTCCGCCGGCATGCCGCCTTCGGCCAACAGGGCCTGGTCAAATAGGATGTGGGCCAGGTCGTGGAAGTGGACTGAGCCGTCGAGCTTTTTCACCAGGGCATGTTCGGCGTTGACTTCCAGCACCGGCTTGACCTCGGGTGCGCTCTGGCCGGCTTGCTTGAGCAAGCGGGCCAGTTGCGTGCTCATGCCGTCGTCTTTCACCACCAGGCAGGCCGGGCTGTCCACCAGACGGGTGGTCACGCGCACGTCTTCGGCCTTGTCCTTCAGGGCTTCCTTGAGTTTGGCGAGCAGCGGCTTGAAGGCTTCAGCGGCTTCCTCTGCCGCCTTCTTCTCGGCTTCGTCCTGCAGGCTGCCCAAATCCACCGCTCCTTTGGCCACGCTTTGCAGCGGGGTGCCGTCGAACTCGTGCACAAAGTTCAACGCCCACTCGTCCACGCGATCGGTCATCAAGAGCACTTCAATGCCCTTCTTCTTGAACACTTCAAGCTGTGGGCTGTTCTTGGCAGCGGCCAGCGTGTCGGCCGTGATGTAGTAGATGGCCTCCTGGCCTTCCTTCATGCGCGCCTTGTAGTCGGCAAAACTCACGCTAGGCGTGTCGGTGGTGGTGGATGCAAAACGCAGCAGTTTGGACAGGCGCTCCTTGTTGGCAAAGTCTTCGCCCAGGCCTTCTTTCAGCACCGCGCCAAACTCGGCGTAGAACTTGGTGTACTTGCCCACGTTCTTCTCGGCTTCCGCCTTGTCTTCGGCGCTCAGGACGTCGGTAACCCCATCCGCCCCGGCTTCGGGCAACTTGTCATTCTTCGCCAGATCTTCCAGCATGGACAGCACGCGCTTGGTGCAACCCTCACGAATGGCTTTGACGTCGCGGCTCTCCTGCAGCAACTCGCGACTCACGTTGAGCGGCAGGTCGGCCGAGTCCACCACACCCTTCACAAAACGCAGGTAGGTGGGCAACAGGGCTTCGGCGTCATCCATGATGAAGACACGCTTCACATAGAGCTTCAGGCCGCCCTTCTTCTCGCGGTTCCACAGGTCCATCGGCGCTTTACCGGGCAGGTACAGTAACTGGGTGTACTCCGTGCTGCCTTCCACACGGTTGTGGGTGTTGGCCAGAGGCGCTTCAAAGTCGTGGCTGATTTGTTTGTAAAACTCGTCGTACTGCTCCTGGGTGATGTCTTTCTTGGGACGCGTCCAGATGGCGCTGGCCTTGTTGACCGTTTCCCACTCGCCGGTCTTGACCATGGCGCCGGGCTGGCGGCCGCCTTTTTCATCGCTGGGGTTGATCAGCTCGCCATCTTTCCACTCTTCCTTTTCCATCTGGATGGGCAGGCTGATGTGGTCCGAGTACTTGTTGATGATGTTCTTGACTTTCCAGGTCTGGGTGTAGTCCTGGGAGTCTTCACGCAGATGCAGGGTGACGCTGGTGCCGCGGGCAGCGCGGTCGATGGACTCTACCTCAAACGCACCACCACCGCTGGCACCGCCGTCACTGACCCAGCGAACGCCTTCGGACTCCTTCATGCCGGCGCGGCGTGACTCGACCGTGATCTTGTCGGCCACGATAAAGCCGGAGTAAAAGCCCACGCCAAACTGGCCGATCAGCTGCGAGTCGGTCTTCTGGTCGCCACTCAACTTGCTGACGAAATCCTTGGTGCCGCTCTTGGCGATGGTGCCCAGGTTGTCGATGGCCTCCTGCGCACTCATGCCGATGCCATTGTCGGTAATGGTGAGCGTCTTGGCGTCTTTGTCGAGCGTCACGCGCACCTTGAGTTCGGTATCGTTCTCGTACAAACCGCCATCGTTGATGGCCTCAAAACGCAGCTTGTCGCAGGCGTCCGATGCATTGGAAATCAGCTCGCGCAGGAAGATTTCCTTGTTGGAGTAGAGGGAATGGGTCACCAGGTGCAACAGCTGTGCAACTTCGGCCTGGAAGGAAAGGGTTTGCTTGCTCATGGGATAAAACTCTCTGTCGAACGTCAAGAAAAGGAGGGCCGGCACCGCTTGAGCGATGCGCGAAACCTTCAATTATGGGCGATGACGCCTATTTCAAGTGGCTATAGGCGCACGCCCACGACCGCGGGCAGCCCGCACAACTCGCGCGATGCCGCGGTACGCCAGGCGGATAAACAACAGCGTGAGGATGACCTCGACAAAGGTCAGCACAAAGGCCACCAGACCGTTCCACCGCTCAGTGCGGCGCTGAAACTTGGCTACCAGACGGTCACGCGCTATTTCGATGCTGTCGTAAAACGTGGGCACCACCAGCAGGGTGAGCAGCGTGGAGGTGATGGTGCCGCCAATGATGGCCACCGCCAGCGGACGGTAAAACTCGCCGCCCTCGCCCAAGCCGATGGCCACCGGAGTCATGCCGGCAATCAGGGCAAAGGTGGTCATCAAAATGGGCCTCAGACGCATGCGCCCGGCGTGCATCAGCGACTCCTCGCGGTCAAACCCTTCTGCCTCGCGCTTGCGGGCGGCATCCAGCAACAAAATGGCGTTCTTGGCCACCAGCCCCATCAGCATGATGATGCCGATGAAGCTCATCAGGTTGATCGTGCTGCCGGTCACCAGCAGCGCCAGAACCACACCAATCAGCGACAGCGGCAACGACAACATCACGCCAAGCGGCGCCGTAAAGGAGCCAAATTGCATCACCAGAATCAGGTACATCAGCCCGATGCCTGACACCAGCGCGATGGTCATTTCAGTGAAAAGCTCTTTTTGGTCCTGCCCGGTTCCGCCCAGCGAGAGGCCATAGCCCGGCGGGTAATCAAAGCTCTTGGCCAGTTTCATCGCATCGTCCGTCACCTCGCCATTGGAGCGGCCCTGGGCGTTGGCCGACACGGTGATGGTGCGTTTGCCATTGGCGTGCTGTATCCCGGATGGCCCCTTGCCCATAGTGATGCTGGCAATCTGGTCCAGGGGGACCATCTGGTTTGTGCCTGCCACAGCGATCGGCAGACGTTCGATGTTTTCCTTGCTCACACGGTCGTCCGGGTGCAGGCGCACCGCCACATCGCGGGTCTCGCCAGTGGGGTCCACCCAGTCGCCCACCTCGATGCCTGCGAACGCCACCCGCAGTGCCTGAGCCGCATCGTTGGCCGAAATGCCCATCGAGTTGGCCAGCCCGCGGTTGAGTTCGATCTTGAGTTCCTTCTTGGGGTCCTGCTGCGACAAGCCCACATCCACCGCGCCCGGGACCATGCGCAGTTTGTCCATATAGGCGCTGGTAATTTCCAGCAACTTGCGGGAATCGGGCCCGGTGAACTCGATCTGAATGGGTTTGCGCGCACCGTTGTTCAGGTCATCGAGCACCACGTATTCCGCCCCCACCAGCGGTCGCACTTTTTCCCGCAGTTCCACTGCAATTTCCTTGGCAGATCGGACACGGGTGTTGCGTTTGCCAATGTCCACATAAATACGCCCACCACTGGCGGAGATATTGCTGTTGGTTTCCTTGGTCTCAGGGATGGAGCGCGCAATTTCCGCAGCCCGTTCCATTTTCAGGCGCGCGTATTCCACCGATGACGACGAGGGGGTGCGTACTTCAATCATCAGATTGCCCGAATCAGATGCCGGCAGGAAGCTCGTCCCACCAAACTTCACCTGCAAGGCGAGCGCGGCAACCAGACTTCCCAGCGCAATGGCGGCCATCCAGCGCCGGTGGTGCAGCGCCCAGGCAATGACATTGCCGTAGCGGTCGGCTTGGTGGTCAAACCAGTCGTTAAAGCGTGCCAAATGTTTGCCAAGACCCTTCTTCGGTGCGGTATGGTGGTCCGGAGGATCGCCCCAGTAGGCCGACAGCATGGGGTCCAGCGTGAACGAAATGCCCAGACTCACCAGCACCGAGCAGGTCACGGTCAGCGCAAAGGGTCGAAACCACTCGCCCGACACGCCCGGCATGAACGCCACGGGAATGAACACCGCAATGATGGAGAAGGTGGTTGCTGCCACCGCCATGCCAATCTCGGCCGTGCCTTCCAGCGACGCAGTGCGCCGGTCCGAGCCGCGCTGCATGTGGCGCACAATGTTTTCCCGCACCACAATCGCGTCGTCAATCAGCACGCCAATGGCGAGTGACAGACCCAGCAGGGTCATGAAATTGAGCGTAAACCCGCACAGCCAGACCGCAATGAAAGCCGCAATTACGGAGGTGGGCAAGCTCAGGGCGGTGATCAGGGTGGAGCGCCAGGAATTCAGGAACGCATAGACCACAAAGATGGTCAGCACTGCCCCGAGAACGAGCGATTCGATCACATTGTTCAGGCTGCGCTGCGCGTCAATGCCACCGTCGCGAGTGATCTCGAGCTTGGTACCGGGCAGATCTTTCTCCAGTTCGGTATTGATCTCCTTGACCTTGTCGCGGATGGCATTGGCCACGCTCACCGTACTGGCTTCACGCGCCCGCGTCACGTACATGCCGACATTGGGCTTGCCGCTGCGGATGCTGAAGCCGTCCACATCGGCAAAACCATCGGCAATGGTGGCGACCTGCCCCAGCCGTACTACTTGCCCGGCCACACGCTTGACCACGATGCCCTGAAACTCTGCCGGCGACTCGATACGCCCCACCAGACGGATGCTCTCCTCGTCCAGGGTTCCGCGCACCTTGCCGACCGGCGCATTGGTGTTCTGCGCGCGCAGTGCGGCCACCACTTCCCCCACCGACACATTGAACTCGCGCAATTTTTCCGCACGCAGCAGCACCGAAAGTTCGCGTTTCAGCGAGCCACCGATGTTGACCGACGCAACGCCGGGGATGCCCCGCATCTTGTCG
>CAJBVC010000330.1 GCA_903958915.1 uncultured beta proteobacterium | reverse complement strand
TTGATGTGACGGGCATGGGCGTGCATCTCGATGTTGCCGAGCGCCTGCTGGGTAAACCGGTACAGGGTTTTGGCGGCTTCCTTCTGCATTTTGCGGATCTCTTCGATCTCCACGGCCAACGGAATTCTTGTGCGCGTACCAAATTCGCGCCCCAACTGCTCCAGCGCGAGACCCAACCCCGCATCGTCGAGGATGGTGGGGTAAAGATCGTGGGAGATACGGCGCACATCGATCATGACACTGATCGTCTGCTCGATGCCTGCTTTCAGCGCAACCGAAGCGGCCTGGGTCTTGCCACGGTCGAGCTGAATGTCGGCCGACTCAAAGATGTATTTCACCGACGCAAGCGACTGCGTCACGCCATCGTGCAACTCCCGCGCCACGCGGGTACGCTCCAGTTCCTGTGACTGCACCACCTTCTGCGCCATCGCACGCAGGCGCTCGTTGGCGGTGCGCTGCTCACTCAGGTTAACAACCAGTCCGCCCGCTGCAACGATCAGCAATGCTGCGAGCGCTGCCAGCGCAATTTTGTCGCGGGTCGTCCTGACTTCTTGCTCGGTCTTCACCCTAATAATGTCTTCCGCTTCGCGCAAGTGGTCCAAGTACAGGCCAGTGCCGACCATCCAGTTGCACTCGGGAACCAGTTCGACATAGCCCAGTTTGGGCTCGATCCGGTTTGTCGATGGGCGATCCCAGTGGTAGGTGACAAAACCGCCGCCTGCCAGCGCCTGGGCGATAAGGCGTCGGATGACGAAAGTGCCGTCTTTCTGGTCGGTGAAGTCCCACAGGCTCTTGCCTACAAGGCCCAGCTTGCGCGGATGCATGACATTGACCCCGTCGAGCTGGTAGACAAAGAAGTAGTTGTCGTCGGTCTTCTCGCCAAAGTCCATCAGTCGAAGCAGCGCACGACCCTCTTCGCGGGCGTTGGGATCGGTCTTGGCCTTGGCACAAAAATGTGCCAGAACCTTGCGACCGGCTTGTACAAAGTGCTGGATCTCGTTCTTGCGGGCCTGCATCAGCATGGGTTTCAGAGCCGAAAGCTGCGCTTCCTCCAGGCGATGGGCCTGGTCACTCACCACCCAACCCACTGCGACAGTGATCAGGACCAGCACCAGCATGGCCAATGACGCCAACTTGATTCGCTGACGCAGCTGCCCATCCTTGTTCTTCAGCCGTTGCCCGAAATTCATAAGCCGCGTTCCTCTCTTCTTATGTCAACCCCTGATCTCACCAGTGCCACTGCAGTATCCACTACAACCCGCCTGACGCAGCGCGACGCCTTTCTCAGGCCTGTCTATGTGTAACTACATAGTGGCAAACCCGAACGACGTGCACGTCGCGACCATGTGCTTTCGCGCAGATCAATGCACTGCAGTAAAGTCTATGACGCAACAGAGGCGCGGCAGTGGCGTTCTGGTTTGCCGATCTGCTATGAACGTGATAGCTGTTCACGCACTATTGACGTGCGCTTTGACTGTTTTTGGTAATTTTCTGGATGTTCGATGTATTGGTGATTGGTGGTGGCAATGCGGCGCTGTGCGCCGCGCTGATGGCGCGCGAAGGCGGCGCCAGTGTGTTGCTGCTGGAGGCGGCACCAAAGGCCTGGCGCGGTGGTAACTCAGCCCACACCCGCAACCTGCGCTGCATGCACGACGCGCCACAGGACGTGCTGGTTGACGCCTATCCAGAAGAAGAGTTCTGGCAAGACCTGCTGAAAGTGACTGGCGGGCTGACCAACGAAAACCTGGCTCGACTTACCATTCGCGCTTCTTCCAATTGCCGTGACTGGATGCGCCGCCAGGGCGT
>CAJBVC010000329.1 GCA_903958915.1 uncultured beta proteobacterium | reverse complement strand
TGGTGGTCCAGGGCGGCTTTGATGAAGGCGTTGAATAATGGATGACCGTTCCACGGCGTCGATTTGAACTCCGGGTGGAACTGGACCCCTACAAACCACGGGTGCAGGGTCTGCGGCAATTCGACCATTTCCGTCAGTTGCTCACGCTGCGTCAGTGCTGAAATGACAAGTCCAGCATTTCGCAGCGCATCAAGAAAATTCACATTGGCTTCATAACGGTGGCGGTGCCGCTCGGTCACTATGTCACCATAAATCTTGTGTGCCAAAGTTCCTTTGGCCACGTCAGAACTCTGGGCGCCCAGGCGCATGGTGCCACCGAGGTCAGAATTCTCATTGCGCGTCTTGATGGTGCCGTCCGCATCTTTCCATTCGGTAATGAGCGCGATCACTGGATTTGGGGTGCCGGGGTCAAACTCCGTGCTGTTGGCATTCTCCAGGCCGGCCACATGGCGTGCGAATTCTATGGTTGCAACCTGCATCCCCAAACAGATTCCGAGGTAGGGCACCTTGTTTTCCCTGGCAAACCGGGCCGCACAAATTTTGCCTTCTATGCCACGCTTGCCGAAACCGCCAGGTACCAGCACCGCGTCGAACTTGGCCAGTTGCGATACGCTCTCCGGGGTGATCGTTTCCGAGTCGATGTAGTCAATCTTGACTTTGGCATGGTTCTTCATGCCGGCATGGCGCAAGGCTTCGTTCAGCGATTTGTAGCTGTCGCTCAGATCGACGTATTTGCCCACCATGGCAATGCTGACTTCGCATTTTGGATGCTCGGTTTCATACACCAGTTCATCCCAGCGTTTGAGGTTGGCAGGCGGCGTATTCAGGCGCAATTTATCGCAAATGAGGCCATCCAGACCCTGCTCGTGCAGCATGCGGGGCACTTTGTAAATGGTGTCCACATCCCACATGGAAATGACGCCCCATTCCGGAACATTGGAAAAAAGCGAGATCTTGGAGCGTTCTTCATCCGGAATCGGTCGGTCTGCACGGCACAGCAGCACATCGGCCTGAATGCCAATTTCGCGCAGCTGTTTGGCGGTATGCTGGGTGGGCTTGGTCTTGAGTTCCCCGGCGGCGGCAATCCACGGCACGTAGCTCAGATGAACAAATGCGCTGGCATTGGCACCAAGCTTGAGGCTCATCTGGCGAACGGCCTCCAGGAAAGGCAGTGACTCGATATCACCGACCGTGCCGCCAATTTCGACGATGGCGACGTCGACGGCATCGGGTTCTCCAAAGCGCGCACCGCGTTTTACGAACTCCTGAATCTCATTGGTCACATGCGGGATGACTTGCACGGTCTTGCCCAGATAGTCGCCGCGGCGTTCCTTGTCCAGCACGCTCTTGTAAATCTGGCCCGTGGTGAAATTGTTGGCCTTGCGCATGCGCGACTCAATGAACCGCTCGTAGTGGCCCAGGTCCAGATCGGTTTCAGCGCCATCGTCGGTAACAAACACCTCGCCATGTTGCAACGGTGACATGGTGCCGGGGTCTACGTTGAGGTAAGGGTCCAGCTTGATCAGAGTGACTGTCAGGCCCCGCGATTCCAGAATCGCAGCGAGGGAGGCTGAGGCGATTCCCTTGCCAAGGGAAGACACCACACCGCCGGTGACGAAGACAAATTTGGTCATGTCAGAGGGAGCAATCACGCTCGGGGAGGTGGTAAAGCGAGATTATAGAGGTGCGGAGTCGTGTCATTCGGTGTCGCCCGAGGTATCGACCCCGCTGGCCCGCATCTCGGCCATGGTGGTGGCCAATGTGGCCGCGGAGTCGACTCCAAGCTTGTCGCGCACCTTGACCCAATGCTCCTCAACGGTGCGTTCTGCAATATGCATCTGTGCTGCGATGACCTTATTGAGGTCGCCTGCCGACTTGAGGCGTGCGATGCGCCGTTGTTGTGGCGCCAGACTCTCCCACATCGATAGCAGAAAATCCCTTCGGACAGCGGCCCGATGCCACTGGTCTTCCAGTACCAGTGCTTCACGCAGCATGGGCAGCAGCATGTCATCGGTGTACGGTTTTTCAACAAAATTGAGTGCACCCTTGGCCATGGCGGCCACGGCGACAGGAATGTCGCCATGGCCACTGAGAAATATCACCGGGTGCGTCTTTCCCAATCCCCGTTGCAGCAACTGTTCGTGCAACACCGGGCCAGACATAGGTTCCATGCGCACGTCCAATACGAAAACACCGCGCAACTCCTTGGGGTTGTGGTCTATGCAGGCCAATAGATCAGGCCCGCTTGCGTGCGCGACCACCGTGAAGCCGTGCTGCTTCAGCAGGAATGACAATGCGCCCCGGACACCTGCGTCGTCGTCGCAAAGGTAGATCGTTTGTTCGGTCATAAGGTTGCCTGCGCCATGTTGGCTGTATGGTTGGTCGGAAGCGTGAAAGTGAATTGTGCCCCGCCCCCTGGATTCTCCTGCGCCGACAGGCTGCCGCCATGTGATTCAACGATCGAACGGCAAATACCCAGGCCCAGTCCCATACCGTCTTTCTTGGTGGAATAGAAGGTCGAACACAGAACATCAATGGTTCTGCCCTGAAGGCCAGGACCATTGTCGGTGACGGTGACTTCTATCGCCTGGCCACCATGGGCGATTCCAGCAACCACTTTGGAGTGGACGCCGATGCGGCGCGAACCGGTGTTGCCAGCGACTGCGTCTGCTGCATTGCGCACCAGATTGGTCACCACCTGTTCAATGCCAATGCGGTCCACCAGCGAATTGCAGGCCGTATTCGCAAGGTCTAGTGTCAGATCTGCGCCGATGCGCTGAATCTGGCGTTGTCGAAGCTCGATGACCTCGGCAACGAGGGTATTGATGTCAAACAGTGTTCGCAATGGGTCCGAGCGCGAGGTTTGTCGCCGAATCCAGTTGACGATGTCACCGGCCTTGCGGGCGTGTCGGTGGACTTCATCGACAGCAGCCAGTACATCGGCTTCCAACGTGGGGATTTTCGTGAGTGCCACGCGCAATCCGGCGCTGTAGCTCACGATCGTCGTCAGTGGTTGATTCAACTCGTGCGCCAACTCGGAGGCGAGCAGGCCCATGTCATTGAGCCGCGCATGCTGTGCCAGGGTGTCCGTATGCTGGCGGTCCTTCTCTTCCAGACGCTTGCGTTCGCTGATGTCGATGATGGAGCCCATCCAGCCAATGTGGTCTCCGGAAGAATTCACCAGCCTGGATTCAAAAATCATCACGTCGATCAGGTCACCTTTGCGGTGTCTCCAGCGGGTCTCGAAGCCGGTGCTGGGTGCGCCACCTGCCAGAGTACGGAGGTTGCGTGCCATCATGGCGTCCACCGCATCGGGTGGCCAAAACGGCAGGGGCGGTTTCACACCTACCAGTTCCTCGCGTGCGTAGCCCACCATGTCGCACAGGGTCTTGTTGACGTACAGGATACGACCTTCGGCATTCCGCGCGCGCAGTCCGACCAGGGCCGAGTCTTCCATGGACTGGCGCCAGGCTGCTTCGTTTTGCGTGTCTTCAATGGCGCGCCTCACTTGGCGCATTTCGTGCCGGGTCAACTGGGAGGCCGCAGCACCCAACAACAGCAGTCCGGCCAGCAATGCCAGTATTCTCGGATTGAGTCGCCAGGATGCCAGAGACTCATAAGGGGTTAGACGCAGCGTGGTCTGCTTGAACGCGCTCAGCGGTCGCTCGAAAGGCAAACCTTGCGGTGGTTTGGTTGACTGCGCGGTCGTTGCGATGACCTCGCCAAGCTCCGAAATGAAGTTCACTTCATAGCGGTGGTTCAACCACACCAGGTCGGTACTCTTCAACAAGTCGGTGATCTCGTAGCGCGCCACCAGCTTGCCCCGAAACTGACCGTTGCTGTCCACCATTTTGAAGTCAATGTGCTCGGCTTGCCCGGAGCTCTCATTGGTCTGAATTCGTAACTCATCCGACACAAGATCCCGCATGGGGGCACCGCGCTTGGCGCGACCTATCAATTGCATGTCGTCGTCCAGCCAAGTCAAGGTGCTCCATAGGCGGTCAAGGCCGGCCACCACCTCTGGCAACCGGGCCAAAATGGCATCTCCACGTTCCGGGCGCTTTGCAAGCTGGCTGCTGACATCGTGCAAGCGGGCCCGTTCGATGTCCAGCCGCGCGGACAATTGGGCCTCCACACTGGACGCATCAGCCACCAGCGTCTGGCGATGTGCTTCGCGAACCTTGGCATCGTTCCATTCTGCCCAAATGACGATCCCCACCACAAAAACAAGTGACAGGGCGCCGGGCAGCAACCAAAACGACTGCTTGACCCAGGTCTCCTGCGGCTTGGGCTGAAAGGGCTGTGGTGAGTGCGATAAGGGCATTGGTAAATTCTAGGTGCGAAGCAGAGTCAAAAATCCGTCCACGGCGCTGGGGTGTGGAAACCCACATCTGTGGAAGGCCACACTTTTGGTCGCTACCGTGCACGACTAGACTGCAGGCATCAAACGGAATAATGACCATGAACACCGCACTTCCCGCCACCCACTTTGCCATTTCCAGCCGTCTGCCTGTCCCAAGTCGCCGGTCGGTGGTGCAATGGATGGCAGTTGCGGCCCTGGGCTGTGCCGCGGTCGGGTCGGTGTGTGCCGCCGCCGCGACACCCATCATCATCCAATTCAGCCACGTGGTGAAGCCAGACACGGCCAAAGGCAAGGCGGCGCTGCGGTTCAAGCAGTTGGCCGAAGCCAGAACCGGCGGCAGGGTGCGTGTGGAGGTCTATCCCGACAGCCAGCTCTACAAGGACCGCGAAGAACTCGATGCCTTGCGTCTGGGTGCAGTGCAAATGTTGGCGCCGTCCTTGTCCAAGCTGGCGGGCCTGGGCGGAGACGACTTCCTGGCACTGGACCTGCCGTTTCTGTTCAAGGATCGTGCCGCCTACCGCGCCGTTGTCGATGGTCCCGCAGGTGCTGCTTTGCTCAAGAAACTGGAGCCCCGTGGTATCAAGGGGCTGACTTTTTGGGACAACGGCTTCAAGGTATTCACCGCCAATCGCCCCTTGCAAACGGTGGCTGATTTCAAGGGATTGCGGATTCGTGTGCAGGCCTCCAAAGTGCTGGTGGCCCAGATGCGGGCGCTGGGTTCCGTGGCACCCGTGTCGCCACTGATTGACGTTCGCGCCGACCTGCAGGCCGGGAAACTCGATGGGCAGGAAAACACGCCCACCAACATCCAGACGCAGGGGCTGCACGAGGTGCAGAGTCACCTCACCATCTCCAACCACGGCTACCTGGCCTACGCTGTGATTGTGAACCAGCTCTTCTGGGAAAAGCTGCCTGCCGATATCCGTGCCAACCTGGAGAGTGCCATGCGCGATGCCACCAGCTATGAAAACAGCATTGCGGAAGCTGACAACCTTAAAGCGTTGGATCGCCTCACGTCCGGTGGGCAACTAATTACCCACACGATTACGCCGCAGGAGGCGGCGCAATGGCGCACCGCCATGCAGCCGGTGTACCGCGAGGCGCGCCAATGGATCAGCCCGGAAATGCTCGCTGCGCTGCCGCTGCCCCAGGGTGCGCCGCCATAGCCTTTTGAAGTGGCGCCACCAAAAGTAGTGGCGCCGCAATTTCCACAGTTTCCTTGGTTTTTGAAAGTGCCTGAAAGGCACCTCGGGGGACGGCTACGTCCAAACAACAGATCACTGACCCATTAACGCACCCACGTCCTGCAAGGAGATGCAATGACATCAATCGAAAACGCAATTGGCAAGAAACAAGTCACCTGGATCCGAGGCCTCGCTGTGGCCGCCAGTGTCATTGGACTGGCCCTGTTTGCGCCTATTGTCTGGATGGCCGTCACCGGCGGCATGGGGCTGTTGGCGCTGGGTGGCGTGCTCGCTGCTGGATTTGCGGTGGTGCAGGCGGTGCCTCTGCTGGGCCAGAAGCTGGAGAACGCACTGCTCGCGGCGCGCAAGTCCGAAGCGCGCCGCAACCCCATCGAGCAACTGCAAAACGAGATGTTGCGCCGGGCGGCGCGGCTCAAATCGTTTCGCAGTGCTCTGGTGACGGTTGGCGGGCAGATCGAATCGATCGAGCAAATGATGGCGCAACGACGCCATCAGGACCCTGGTCACATTCTGGAGCGTCAGGAGCGCGCGCTGCATCGTCTCAAGCAATTCCATGGGCTGAATCTGAATCGGCTGGTACAGGCGCAGTCGGCACTGGAAGAGTTTCGCTTAACGGTGCAGCGCAAGGAAAGCGAATGGCGTATCGCCCTGGCAATTGATGACGCCAATGTGGCGCTCGATCCCAACGCCGCCGACAACCTCATGCAGGACCTCATGACCGATACCGCGCTGCGTACCGTGCAAGACCGCTTCAACAATGTCTTTGCCGAGCTTGATGTGCAGATGAGCAGCCTGGATGGACCTACCCGCAATCTGCTGGATGACCAAAGTCTGGCACGCATGGATGAACTTCATCTGCCTGAGTTCGAGCCCGTGAGGAGAAACGCATGAAATTCTGGAAAAAACTGCAAGCCATTGGCAGCGTGGTGATCGTCGTGCTGGGAATCCTCGCACTGATCGCTTCGCTGATGCAGACACCAGCAAACGATCGTCCAGCGGAAGGATCACCGTCCCATCGCTCTGCCACACCGCAATCAACCCAGGGTCTCTAAACCCACTTTTTCAACCAAGGAGCCACCATGAAAAACGCTACATCAACCCTCATCGCCATTGCAACTGCCATTGGCATTTTCGGAACGACGCCCATCCACGGGTTTGCCCAGGACACAAGCGCAGACAACGGGGAAGGCCTGCGCATTGCCACCGGAAAAAAGGGCAAGGGCTATTCGAAGCTCTTCGCTGATTTGCGGACGGTCTGTGGCGCACAGGTTGCCATGACCGAAGTGGAGACCGAAGGAGGCTTGCAAAACCTCACCACACTGGCAGCCAACCGCGCCGACCTGGGTTTCGTACAACTGGACACGTTGCAGGATCTGAAGGCATCCGACGAGAACATCGGCGCGTTGCTCGCTTTGATGCCTTTGAACACCAACCTGTTGCACATCGTTGCTGGCTCTGGCGGCTTCACTTACCAGGGCCCCAAGCGCATGGGTGGAATGCTTGCGGGAGAAATGCTGACTGTGTCGGTTGCAAAGTTCTCTGACCTGAAGGGTTTGCCTGTGGCTGTGGTGGGGTCGGCACGGGCTCTGGGGCGTGTGCTGGACCGACGGTACGCCATGGACCTGCAGTTTGTCGACGTAGAGACCGATGAGCAGGGGCTGGCCAAGCTCAAATCCGGCGCCGTAGCGGGCATGCTCAGCACGAGCGGCTGGCCAAGCGGGCCGATTCAAAAGCTCAATCGCAGCGCCAACGTGAAACTGCTCCAGTTTGACATGGCGGTGCAGCCACCCTACCTACTGGTGCGCAAGAACTACGAAAACCTCGATACCTTTAACCACGCCTTCCTGGCGGCCCCGAATCTGCTGGTGACCCGGCCGTTCTCGGCTACTGGTACCAACGGGAAGGCCGTGTCCATCCTGCAGAGCTGCATTCAGAAAAACATGAAGGTGCTGCAGGAGGGTCGTTTCGAGCCAGCCTGGGGCGAAGTCAAAAACACTTCGGACACCTCGGGCTGGCCGCGCTTCGCAGGCGCAGGAAAGCGCTGATCGCGGGTTTACCCCTGCGTAAACACCCATAGCCCAAACGTGTGGAGATGCAGATGCCAGCCTCGCACTGTGTCCGCACAATGGGCTTCGTTACCAAACCAACATACTGAGAGGACTACCGTGAACACATTGAAACTGACCCTGATCAAATGGACGGTTGGTGTCGCCGTACTTTTCCTGCTGGGTTGGCTCCTGGCGCCATTTGCCATCGTGCCGGCCGGCATGCGGGGCGTCATGACGACCCTGGGAAAGCCCTCTGAAGAGGTCTTTAGCGAAGGAATTCAATGGCGCATTCC
>CAJBVC010000328.1 GCA_903958915.1 uncultured beta proteobacterium | reverse complement strand
GCTTCTTCAAACACCGAGTAGCCGGCCCAGTCGCTGTGCGCGAAACGCAGGTGCTCCCATGCCAACGGGGCATCTGCAGCGAATCGCTCTTTTTTTGATAGCTGCTTACGCATGCCAGACGGGCGTTGTAGGCCCATTTGACCCTCGTAATTTGGCACCGGAACTGCCATGGCATGACCGTAGCGGGTGATTTCCAGTTGCGTGACCTTGCCCGCCAGGTCCGGGTGGGCCTGGGCCAGTTCCGCGATGATTTCATTGCGCCAGGCGGCCCAGGGCTTGTGCAGCAACAATTGGCGCCCGGCCAATGCGCCGCCAGCAACGTCTCCCAGTGCTCGGTAATAGGTGAGCACCGTGGCCCCGGGCACGCTCTGCAAGCTCTGGTGGCGGGCATCCACATAGCCCAGACCCGGCGCGGCGACGCTGTCACCGTAAAACACGTTATCCCAACTCGGTGCCGCACCAGGACGGTCGTGCAGCGGTTCGCGCAGGTGCAGGTTGGCCACCAGCCACGGAGCGTGTACCACGCGCTGGCCCGCCCCGACGAGAAAGTCGGGGGGGTTCTGCACCACACGGGCCGCCACGTGCAGTGGCAATGCCACCACAGCCGTACGTGCTTGCCAGCGCTCCACGGCCCGCGTGGCGGTGTTCAGGGCATCGACTTCGACGCCGCTACGGGTGTTGGCGATGCGCAAAACGACCCGACCGGTATGCAGACGTTCGCCCAGAGGAACGGCGAGTTGTTGGGTCAGCCAGGCGTTGCCCTGCGGCCAGGTCAACACAGCTTCGCGTTCAGCCCCCTCAGAGCCCGGCGCATGAAATCCGTGGCGGCTGGCGAAATAGTGCACACCGGCAAATGCCGATACGGTGGCAATGCCGGCACCATAGTCGTCGCGGCAACAGTAGTCCAGGTACCAGCGCAAATGCGGGTCTGCAAGACCATGCCGGTCCAGATACGCTACAAAATGAATAGCTGCTAGCGCTTTCTGAGCGGGCGTTAGAGCGCTATTTCTTACAGGAATAGTCCAATGCCCCACCTTGCGCTCCTGCTCGACAAGTGCCGCAAATTTCTGGTACTGCGCAAGTGTTTCGCGCTCCACCCCCTGCACCGGCAGCAGTCCGTCTTGCCATTGGTCGTTGAAAAACAGCCGCTCCTGGGGGCTGTGGCACAGATGGCGCTCGTCCACCACCCAGCGCCCGGCCACGCGCTGGCGCAGGCCCAGTTCTTCCAGCAGATCCTGCACTTGCGGGGCGTCGTCACCCGGCACGGGCAGATAGTGCGCGCCCAGGGGGCAGTCAATGCCATTCAACGCCCCGCCACGCGCGTTGCCACCCGCGCTGTCTTCAAGCTCCAGCATGGCAAAGTCTTGCTGGCCACGCAGCCGCAACGCACGTGCTGCCGCGAGTCCGGCGACACCGCCGCCAGCAATCAGCACCTCGGTCCTGAACACGCTGGTGGGTGCGGGCCAATTTCCGCCACCTTTCAACAGGTCACGCAACGCATGCCCACGCTCGAACGATGTGCCAGAGAAGCCGCCAGTGATGTGCGCAAGCGTGGCCTCAGGCATACACCCCGCCAGCCCCAGCATGGCGCCGGCTCCTGCCTGCATGAATCCGCGACGCTGCATCAGGAACTACTCCAACAACATGAAAACCATGGGACCAGAACCACCATGCCAAAGTGTAGCCCGATGGGATGGTTTGACTAACACTGGCAACGCGCCCATACTGGTGCCACTAGGATACACAGCACGTCCCGTTTATGTTCAATGCCTCGGCCCCGGTGGCCGCCGACCCACGGCGCAGCGGCTATGCACAATGGCTGATCCTGGTAATCGCATTGGTTCTGCTTTCCGCGCAGGTCTTGCACGACCTGGCAGGGGTTGCGGCGGGGGCTCCAGGCACCACCGTATAACCACCACATACCATGGAGCAATCACACGCCATGACGCACGCTGCTGGAGCAACTTCCCCCACGCTTCGGCCGATCGTTCTGGCAGTTGATGACGTTCCTGAAAACCTGAACACCTTGTGCGGGATGCTCAGTACCCTGGGGGTCGATGTACGGGTCGCCAACAACGGTGTGACCGCGTTACGACTGGCCGATCTGGAACCGCGTCCGGACCTGATTCTGCTGGACATCATGATGCCTGGCATGGACGGCCACGCCGTGCTCAGGCAACTGCGCGAACGCGCCTCGACCCGTGAAATCGCAGTCATATTCGTTACCGCGCTGGATAGCACGCAGGACGAGGAAGCGGGACTTCTTGAAGGAGCAGCCGACTACATCAGCAAGCCCATCAGTCCCCCCGTGCTGCGGGCGCGCGTAGCGGCGCAGCTGGCACTCAAGAAGGCGCGCGATTTGCTGGCGGGTCAACGTGACTGGCTGGAGCTGGAAGTCAAGCGGCGTGTCGCAGAAAATGAACATCTCGACACGCGCTTGAAAGTAGCGCTCAACACCACCGGCTTTGGCGTATGGGAACATGACTACCAGAGCGGGCGCAACGACTGGAGCGAAAGTCTGGCACGCATGCTCGGGCGCGCCCGGGGTCCGGCGACCGTAGCCGAGTCGGTGGCGCTGATTCATCCGCAGGACCGGAGCAAGATCGATGAATGTCTGGCGTCCTCCAGTGAGGAGATTCTCATTGATGCACTGCGCATGCAGCATGCTGACGGACACTGGGTATGGACCGAGCAGCGGGCGCGCGTGTTAGAGCGTGACCGCGATGGAAAACCCCTGCGTATCCTGGGCACCATGGCCGACATCAGCGTGCGCAAGACAGCCGAGGATGAAAGTCGTCTGGCCGCCGCGGTGTTTACCGGTATCAGCGACGGTATTTGTATTACCGATCCACAGGGCGGGATTCTGCTCACCAATGCTTCGTTTTCGAAGGTCACCGGCTATAGCGCCAGAGATGCCTGCGGGAAAAGTCCAAGCCTGTTGCGCTCAGGGGTGCACGGCCCCGAGTTTTACCGTGACCTGTGGGACAACATCAACCGCCACGGCAGCTGGCAGGGTGAAATCACCAACCGGCGCAAGGACGGCGAACTGATCACCGAATGGCTCAGCATTTCTGCCGTGCGCGATGCCAGCGATGCATTAACCCATTACGTCGGAATCTTTAGCGACTTGTCTGAACGACAGGCCGCCGCCGAGCGTATTCAGTATCTTTCCAGTTACGACCCGCTCACCAACCTGCCCAATCGCAACCTGTTCGCTGATCGGCTCAGTCAGTCCCTCTTGAATGCAGAGCGTTTCAGCCGGGAAACCGCCGTGATCCTGCTCGATCTTGACCGTTTCCGTTTCGTCAATGACACGCTAGGCCCGCCTTCGGGCGATCGCATACTGGTGGAAGTGGCCAGGCGCCTGAATCTGCAAGTGCGTGATGGCGACACTGTTGG
>CAJBVC010000327.1 GCA_903958915.1 uncultured beta proteobacterium | reverse complement strand
GATGCGGCTGTTGAAGCGGTGTGCATGGCGGGCCAGCCGCGCAATGTCTGTCACCGAGTTGTCGGCGCTGGAGCGCGCCCCAAACGACGGGCCGCCAATGTAGACCGCATCCGCGCCATGGTTCACGGCTTCGATGCCAATGTCTGCCGTACGGGCCGGTGCCAGCAGTTCTAGATGGAAATCAGGAAGAGACATGCGGCAGATTATCCCGCGCTGTGCGTAAACTCGAGGCCATGCATTCCCAAAGATTTGAAGCAGTCGATGCCTTGCGTGGTCTGGCGATGGTCTGGATGGCCATCTTCCATTTCTGTTTTGATCTGAACCAGCAAGGCTATTTAAAGCAGGACTTCCATCACGACCCCCTGTGGACCTGGCAGCGCACCTGCATCCTCAGCCTGTTTCTGCTGTGTGCGGGTGCTGGCCAGGCCATCGCGCTGCAGCAAGGGCAGACCTGGGCACGATTCTGGCGCCGCTGGTTGCAGATCGCCGGCTGTGCGGTGCTGGTCAGCATCGGTTCTGCGCTGATGTTTCCCACCACCTTTATCTATTTTGGTGTGCTGCACGGAATGGCGTTAATGCTCATCGTGGCCCGGCTGAGCGCCGGTTTGGGTGCCTTGCTGTGGCCGCTCGGGCTACTCGCTATTGCTATGAAACCAATAGCTGCTTACGCAATCAGTACGGGCGTCTGGGGCACTTTTCTCAATGATCGTTCGTTCAACTGGCTGGGCCTGGTGAGCGTGCTCCCGGTCACCGAAGACTACGTTCCGATTTTTCCGTGGCTTGGTGTCATGTGGTGGGGCATGGCAACCATGCAGTGGCATCTGCGACGCAACGTGCGAGAAGGAGGTTGGGTGCCAAAGGGTTCTGCGCAGGTCAAGGAGGAGGCCGCACAGCGGCCGGGGGACACGGAGCAGAATGCTTTGGTACCCGGGCTGCTGACGCCACAGGCCATGCCACGCCCCATGGCACACCTTGCAGTACTGGGTCGCTGGAGCCTGAGCTTCTACATGCTGCACCAGCCGATTCTTCTCGGCGCGTTGTGGCTCTGGGCCGCTGCCAAATAGCCCGCTGACCGCCAACGGTTCACGCAAACAAAAACGCGACCGAAGTCGCGTTTGTGCGGGTAGCGCGAGGCGAATTACTCGACTTTGGCCTTGCCGCGCAGTTCTTCCTGGTACTTGGACATTTTCTGTTGCAACAACTGCTGGGAAATCTGGGGCTTGACTTCCTCGAAGGCGGGCAACTTGGCGTCGCGGGTATCCTCCAGGCGGATGACGTGGTAACCAAACTGGGTCTTCACCGGGGTTTCGGTCGTCTTGCCTTTGGTCAGTGCCATCAAGGCGTCAGAAAACTCCTTGACGTAGCTGCCAGGGTTGGCCCAATCCAGATCGCCGCCCTTGGCGCCCGAACCAGGGTCCTTGGAGGATTTCTTGGCGATTTCGTCAAACTTGCCACCCTTTTTCAGCTGGGCAATGATGGCCTTGGCCTGGTCTTCGGTTTCCACCAGGATGTGGCGTGCCTTGAATTCCTTGCCGCTGTTGGCCGCTACGAACTTGTCGTATTCGGCCTTGATGACGTCATCGGTAATGGGGTTCTTCTTCTGATAGTCGGCAAACAGTTCACGGATCAGGATGGCCTGACGTGCCAGCTCGAGCTGGGTTTTGTAGTCGTCGGTGGCGTCCAGGCCCTTGGCTTGGGCTTCCTGCATGAACACTTCGCGGGCGATAACTTCGTCCTTGATCTGGCCTTCCATTTCGGGAGTGACCTGTCGGCCCGAGCGCACCACCTGTTGCATCAGTGCGTCCACACGGCTCTTGGGCACGGCCTTGCCGTTGACGATGGCCACGTTCTGGGCCAAAACCGCCGGGCTCAGGGCGGCCAATAGGGCTGCGGTAGCCAACGTGGTCAAAATACGCTTCTTCATTCGGATTCCTTTGGGGACTTGATGGTTCAAAAAACGGATTAATTTGAAGTGCCAGACGGCATTTCTTCGGCTTCTATGGCCAGGGCATGCAGCCCTTGGTCAATGAAATCTTGCAGCGCATCATACACAAGCCTGTGCCGCGCCACCCGGGAGGTGTTTGTAAACATAGGTGAAGTGATGCGGACGCGGAAATGGGTGCCGAAGCCGGTGCCATTGGCACCGGCGTGCCCGGCGTGCTGGTGGCTCTCGTCCAGAACTTCGAGTTTTCCCGGTTGCAGGCGCTCGCGCAACCGGGTTTCCAGGTTGGCGACAGTGGGTGCTAGGTTCATGGTTTGGGCTCGGGTTCGGGTTCGGACGGTGCCTCGGGTTGCAGGTGCCTGGCAATATAGAAACCCTGGGCGACCATGAATGCAACCGGAAAGGCGAACCCCCACAGCTTGAAACTCACCCAGAACTCCGTGCTGAAATACAGCACCACATAGGCGTTGGCCGCCGCCATAAACGCGCAATAGAACACCCAGGCCGCGCTGAGTTTGCGCCACACATCGTCGGGCAACAACAGCTGGCTGCCTAATATGAGTTGAATGAAGTTTTTTCGATATCCCCACAAAGCGACCGCCAAGACCAGCGCCATGGTCGTGTACAGCACCGTCGGCTTCCATTTGATGAAGCGTTCATCGTGCAACACCAGTGTGAGGGTGCCAAACACGGCTATAGCCACCAATGTGAATTTGTGCATGACCTGCAACTTGCGGTCTATGGCGTAGATCAGGCTCATTTGGACGGCGGTGGCCGCCATCAGAACGGCGGTGCCAACATAGATGTCGTAAACCTTGAAGGTTCCAAAGAACAGTACGAGAGGGAAAAGTTCCAGCAGTATTTTCATGAAGGCATGAAGTGTAACGAGGCCGAGTTCATGCAGTAGCGCAGGCCGGTGTCGGTGGGACCATCGTCAAACAGGTGGCCCAAATGGGCACCGCAGTGGCCGCACAGTGCCTCGGTGCGCCGCATGCCGTGGCTCACGTCGCTGCGGGTCGCCACTGCGCCATCGGCAATGGCCTGATCGAAACTGGGCCAGCCGCAGCCCGCATCGAACTTGGTCGTGGAGGTAAACAAGGGCTTGTCACAGCAGATGCAGTGGTAACTGCCATCGCGAAAGTTGTCGGCGTATTTACCGGTGAAGGGTCGTTCGGTCGCCGCATGGCGGGTTACTTCAAACGCTACCGGCTCAGCACCTTTGGCCTTGAGCAGGGCTTTCCACTCGTCATCGGATTTCTGTACGGGGTAGGTCATGGGCTTCTCCGGGGGTTCAGGAACTGCAGCTGATGGCGATGCCCGCGGCCCAGCCGGGCGGGAAATCGGCGTAGGCGGCAAATTCAGGCCGCTCGACAAACGGCTGCGCCAACACCGACTGTAACTGCGCAACCTGTGAAAAATCCTTTGCTCTCGCCGCGCGAATGGCCAGTTCACCGAGGTGGTTGCGCAGCACGTAACACGGGTTAGTGCCCAGCATCAAATCAGCACTGTGGGCAAGCGGGTTGTGCGTGACATGCTCTGAAAACTGTAGCAACCAGGCATCGATACCGCGCTGGTCCATAAACAGGTCGCGTACGCTGGGGTCTGCCATGTCGCGCCGCACGGCCCAGTGACTGAGTCGCCGCCAGAAGATGGTGAAATCAACTTTCTCTGCGGCCAACAGGCTCAGGGCCGCGTTGCCCAGTGCGCTGACTGGTTCACTTGCTGCCGCAAAACCCAGTTTGGCAGCCATGCGGCGCGAGCTTTCGGCGGCAAAGACGGGCTTGAAAGTCTCCAGCGCCTGCACCGCAAGCGCCTGGTCGTCGATCAGCGGCAGTAGCGCTTGTCCAAGGCAATACAGGTTCCAGTACGCCACCTGGGGCTGGCGCGCAAACGCATAACGCCCGTGGTGGTCCGAGTGGTTGCAGATATGGTCGGGGTCGTAACCGTCCAGAAACTGAAACGGTCCGTAATCGATGGTCAGACCCAGAATGCTCATGTTGTCGGTGTTCATGACGCCGTGGCAGAACCCCACCGCCTGCCATTGCGCCACCATCCGGGCCGTGCGCTCGGTCACTGCCTGCAGCAGCGACGCATACGGATTACCGCCGAATCGGCCATCCGATCGGCACTCCGGGTAGAAGCGGTCGACAACAAAATCGGCAAGTTGCTTGAGCTGCAAGTGCTGGTCGTTGTGGGAGAAATGCTCAAAGTGACCGAAGCGGATGAAACTTGGCGCCACCCGGGTTACCACCGCAGCGGTTTCCATGGATTCGCGCCGCACCGGCAGGTCCGAGCCGATCACGCACAAGGCGCGCGAAGTCGGGATGCCCAAGGCGTGCATGGCTTCGCTGCACAAATACTCCCGGATACTGGAGCGCAGCACTGCGCGGCCGTCACCCATGCGGGAAAACGGCGTCAGTCCCGCACCTTTGAGTTGCACCTCTTGCCCCGCCAACTCGCCCAGCAACAAGGCACGTCCATCGCCCAACTGCCCGGCCCAGACGCCAAACTGATGGCCGCTGTAAACGCTGGCCAGAGGGCGCATGCCGGTACGCACCACATTGCCGGCAAGACTTTCCAGCCAGCCAGATGCGGGGTCAGAGAAGTCCTCGATCCCCAAAGTGCTGGCCAATGCGGCGTTGGTGCCCACCCAGTAAGGGCTGGGCACCGGAGTGGGCGCGAGCGCAACAAAGAAGTCCTCACCCAATGACGCAAAGCGGTGCTCCCAGAGCGTGGAGCGGGCGCGTTCGGTAGGTTGCAGGGGGCAATCAATCATGGGGCAGGATTGTCCCGCAGTTGACTAAAGCCGCAGTTCTCTGGGGGCTTGGGCGGTTACCATGCGGTTACGTGCACGGGCTACCGTGTGCCGTTAGTACCCATATTTCAGGAGATACGAGCCATGCTAGGGTTAATGCAAAGCCAGGAATTACTGATTTCGTCGCTGATCGATTTTGCAGAGCGACACCACGGCGACGCAGAGATCGTCTCGCGAAGGGTGGAGGGGGATCTGCATCGCACCACCTACAAGGATGTCGCGCGGCGCTCGCGCCAGGTCGCCAATGCGCTCGATCGGCTCGACCTCGCGTTCAGTGACCGCGTCGCAACCTTGGCCTGGAACGGCTACCGGCACCTGGAACTGTATTTCGGCGTGAGCGGCACCGGGCGCGTGCTGCATACCCTCAACCCGCGTCTGCATCCCGACCAGGTTGTGTGGATAGCTAACCATGCAGAAGACCAGGTGCTGTGCTTTGACCTCAGTTTTCTGCCCATCATCAAGGCCGTGCATGCGCGCTGCACCACGATCAAGCACTACATCGCTCTGTGCGATGCCGATGCGCTGCCCGCCGACACCGGCATCCCCGGTCTGCAAAGCTACGAGGCCTGGATGGGGGCCCAACCGTCCACCTACACCTGGCCCAGCTTTGACGAAAACTCCGCGTCGAGCATGTGTTACACCAGCGGCACCACGGGAAACCCGAAGGCGGCGCTCTACAGCCACCGCTCAACCATGCTGCATGCCTTTGCCGTAGCCTTGCCCGATTCACTGAGCCTGAGCGCGCGCGAGTGCATCATGCCGGTGGTCCCCATGTTTCATGTCAATGCCTGGGGACTGCCCTACGCGGCGGCCATGACGGGCGCCAAGATGGTGTTTCCCGGGCCAGCCATGGACGGCAAGTCAATCTACGAACTCATCGAAGCCGAGGGAGTGCTGTGCGCCGCTGGAGTCCCCACGATCTGGCAAATGATGCTCACACACATGGAAGCCAACGGCTTGCGCTTCAACACCCTCAAGCGCACAGTCATTGGAGGTTCGGCCTGCCCGCCCGCCATGATCAGCACTTTCAACGAAAAGTACGGGGTGGAGGTCATCCACGCCTGGGGCATGACCGAAATGTCGCCTCTGGGTACGTCCTGTATTCTCAAGAGCAAGCACCTGGCAATGAGTGCCCAGGAGCAGATGAAGGTGCGCCTCAAGCAGGGGCGTGGCATTTTTGGCGTCGACATGAAGATCGTCGATGCCGAAGGCAAGGAACTCCCCTGGGACGGCAAGGCGTACGGGGACCTGCTGGTCAAGGGACCATGGATCATCAGTGACTACTTCAAAGGGGAGGGTGGGTCACCTTTGGTGGATGGCTGGTTTCCTACCGGAGACGTGGCAACTATCGACCCCGACGGCTACATGCAGATCACCGACCGCAGCAAGGATGTCATCAAGTCGGGTGGCGAGTGGATCAGTTCGATCGATGTGGAAAACATCGCCATGGCGCACCCGGCAGTGGCTATGGCGGCCTGTATCGGCATGAAGCACCCCAAGTGGGACGAGCGGCCAATTGTTGCTGTCGTGAAGAAACCTGGCGCTGAAGTCACACGGGAGGAGCTCATTGCCTTTTATGAAGGCAAGACTGCCAAGTGGCAGATTCCCGATGACGTGGTTTTTGTGGACGCCATCCCGCTGGGTGCCACCGGCAAGATGATGAAGACCCGCCTGCGCGACGTTTTGAAAGATTACAAACTTCCCTCGGCTTGATGCTTTGGAGCCGATGTCGCCCAGGCGCCAGTCGCCTTGGAGATAGGCTCTAGGGGAAACCCCTTGCGTTGCAACGCACAAAAAAAGCTACCCTGTCGGGTGTTTTGATTAACAGGAGACAAGAGATGAAATTTACGTTGAAACTGGTTGCACTCGGTGCGGCAGCAGTGTGTGCGACTTCGGTCATGGCCCAAAAGGGCGAGACGGTCAAGATGGTGCGTATTGATGCCCAGACCGGGTTGTTGGGTCCGGTGGGTGTGAGCCAGCTCAAGGGCTACCAGTTCTTTGCCGAGAAGTTCAGTGGCGCCGGCAACCCCGCAGGTGTCAAGTTTGAAGTGACCGGTATCGACAACAAGTTGAGCCCCACCGAAAGCCTGAACGCGCTGAAAGCGGCTATCGACCAGGGCGTGCGCTACATCATCCAGGGCAACGGTTCTTCGGTTGCGCTGGCTTTGTCCGACGCTGTCACCAAACACAACGAACGCAATCCTGGCAAGGAAGTGATCTACCTGAATGACTCTGCGGTGGACCCGGATCTGACCAATGCCAAGTGCAGCTACTGGCACTTCCGTTTCGATGCTGACACCTCCATGAAGATGGAAGCGATGTCGAGCTTCATGCAAACGCAAAAAGACATCAAGAAGATCTATATTCTTGGACAAAACTATTCGCACGGTGTGCAGGTAGCCAAGTACGCCAAGGAAACGCTCGCCCGCAAGCGCCCCGACATCCAGATCGTTGGCGAAGACCTTCATCCACTGGCCCAAACTCGTGACTTCGCCCCCTACATCGCCAAGATCAAGGCCTCCGGCGCCGACACCGTGATTACCGGCAACTGGGGCTCTGATCTGTCGCTGTTGATCAAGGCCGCCAATGAGAATGGCTACAACGGCAAGTTCTTCACCTACTACGCCGGCGTCACCGGCACACCTGCTGCACTGGGAACCAATGGCGCCGGTCGTGTCTACCAGATCGCATACAACCACTACAACATGGGTGGCCAGATGCAGAAATGGCAGGACGAATTCAAGGCCAAATACAACGACGACTTCTACACCGGCTCCACCATCCGCATTTTCCAGACGCTGGGCGCTGCCATGGCCAAGGCCAAGTCGACCGACCCCGTGAAGGTGGCAGCGGCTCTGGAAGGCATCAAGGTTGACAGCTTCAACGGCGAAGTCGAGATTCGCAAGGCCGACCACCAGTTGCAGCAGCCGCTGTATATGACGGTCTGGCAAAAGGCGGACAAGAAGTACCCCTACAGCCCCGAGAACACCGGCATGACGCTGGCACCGGTGGCTGAGTATCCCAACTACGTGTCGAGCACGCCCACCAGCTGCCAGATGAAGCGTCCCTGAAAGGATTGAGCCCCCTTGCGTCATGGGCGTTCGCCCATGCCGGGGCTCCACCGTTGCACGGGTCGCTGCCCCCCACGGGGGCTAATTTCCCTTGGGGCGGCCCGGCGGGATATTGGTCTGTTTTCTGAGTCCGCGCGGGTCAACCGTTTCGGGCTCCTTTTATTTGCGCAAAGATTGCGGCGACTGAAAAGGTTTCATTCCATGGAGTTTTTCATCATTTCGATGCTCAACGGGCTCAGTTATGGGCTGTTGCTGTTCATGCTGAGCTCGGGGCTGACCCTGATCTTCAGCATGATGGGTGTGCTCAACTTTGCCCACGCCAGCTTTTACATGCTGGGTGCCTATGTGGGTTTCACGGTGTCCAAGAGCGTTGGTTTTTGGCCCGCGCTGCTCATCGCGCCGCTGGTGGTGGGCGCCATGGGGGCGCTGTTTGAGCGCATTTGCCTGCGTCGGGTGCACAAGTTCGGACACGTGCCGGAACTGCTGATCACGTTTGGCCTGTCCTACGTCATTCTGGAGCTGGTGCAATTGATCTGGGGCCGGATCGCGCTCGAGTTCCAGCCACCCGCCGTGTTACAGGGGCCAGCCTTCACCTTGATCAACCATTCAGTGGAAGGTTTACGCATTCTGTGGGGCGCCGCTCCGGCCGAGATGTGCAGCACTGCCGATGCCGCGATTCGCCTGGTGTGCTCCCCTTTTCCAGCCACCCGCGGTTTCATGATGGTGGTGGCACTCACCATGCTGCTCTCGGTCTGGTTGTTGTTGACGCGTACCCGCATCGGTCTGGTGATTCAGGCCGCGCTCACCCACCCCGAGGCGGTCGAGTCCCTGGGGCACAACGTGCCGCGCGTGTTCATGCTGGTGTTTGGCGCAGGTGCAGCGCTTGCTGGCCTGGCCGGTGTGATTGGCGGCAGCACCTACCTCACTGAGCCCGCCATGGCCGCCACCGTGGGGTCCGTCATTTTTGTGGTGGTGGTGGTGGGCGGCATGGGGTCGTTGTCGGGCGCATTCCTGGCTTCCGTCCTGATCGGTGTCATCCAGACCTTTGCGGTGGCCTTTGACTATTCGGTGGCCACGGTGGCCCAGCAACTAGGGCTGGACTGGGGCAGTTCCGCGACCAGCAACACGCTGCTGCGGTTGACGCTGTCGCAGGTGGCGCCGATTCTCCCCTACCTGTTTCTTGTGCTGATACTGATATTTCGCCCCAAGGGACTCCTTGGCACGCGCGAGGGTTGAACGATGGGGAAGACATTTTCTTTGCAATCGATGGTGGCGGGTGGTTGGCCCACCTGGGCACTCTTTGCCATGGTGCTGGCAGTCGCGCCTTTTATATTCACCAGCGGTTTGGCGATCACGGTCCTGTCACAAATGGGCATTGCCATCATCGCCTGCCTGTCCTACAACATGCTGCTGGGGCAGGGCGGCATGCTGAGTTTTGGGCATGCGGTCTACACCGGCCTGGGCGCTTTCATGGCCATCCATGCCCTCAACGCGGCATCATCCGGCTCGATGCCGATTCCAGTGTCCGCCGTCCCTCTGGTCGGCGGCGTTGCGGGCATGGGCTTTGCCGTCCTGCTGGGTTACGTCACCACTCGCAAGGCCGGCACCACCTTTGCCATGATCACCATGGGCATGGGCGAACTGGTGTTTGCCATGTCGCTGATGATTCCAGAGTTTTTTGGCGGCGAGGGGGGAGTATCTGGCAACCGCGTGGTGGGTAGCGCGGTGATGGGCATCACCTATGGCCCGCCGGTGCAGGTGTATTACCTGATTGCGGTGTACACCTTTGTCGCGGTGGGACTGATGTACGCGTTCACGCAGACCCCACTGGGGCGCATGCTCAATGCGGTGCGCGACAACCCGGAGCGGGTCGAGTTTGTAGGCTACAACACACAGCGGGTGCGTTACATCGCCTTCATCATCGCGGGCTTTTTCGCAGGTATCTCTGGCGGTCTGGGTGCGCTGAATTTTGAGATCGTCACGGCAGAGGTGGTGGGTGCGGCCCGCTCCGGCGCCTACCTCTTGTTCACCTTTCTCGGCGGTGCTACGTTCTTCTTCGGCCCCATCATCGGCGCCGTGTTGATGGTGCTGGCCTTCGTG
>CAJBVC010000326.1 GCA_903958915.1 uncultured beta proteobacterium | reverse complement strand
GGTCCTCATCCAACCCAGTAACCACTACCGTAGTCACTCCGGCTTGCCACATGGTTTCTTTCAGGACCTTCAGACCGTCGATTCCGGGAATTTTCAAGTCCAAAATCAATAGATCGGGTTGCATGCGCCGCATCTTGAACATGGCATCGATGCCGTTGTTCACAAACGCCGCGTCTAGCAGCATGGGCCAGTCGGGCAACACGGTCTGGTAGAGACGCAGCATTGCTGCATCGTCTTCGACAACCAGCACTTTGAGCGGTCTCGCGATCGATGGGCTACCGACCTGAGGGGACTTGTCGTCCTGCGCGATGATGGAAATATTCATGGAGTGCATGATGCTGTATTTTGTTGAATATAGCCATATTTCAACATAAATACCAATTTATTTCCATTTTTTCTTTTAGAGTCGAATTCCAGTAAAACCGAGCCTCTGCGCTATCGGCTCGAAGCGCCGCACGCACTTCAGACACGCTACCGAGGTGCGCTACTCGCCGAGCTGCTGCAGCAAATACAGGCGCTGGTAAATGCCCTGATCGATCGCCATCAGAGCGTCGTGCGTGCCCTGTTCATGAATGCGCCCGTGGTTGAGCACCACAATGCAATCTGCAGCACGGATGGTGGACAGGCGGTGCGCGATGGCCACCACGGTCACGCGCGCGCGCAGTTCAGACAGGGCCACTTGAACGATCTGCTCGGTCTCTGAGTCAATGTGGGCGGTAGCCTCATCCAGAAACAGAATGCGCGGCTGCCCGGCCAATGCGCGGGCAATCGCAATCAGTTGCTTTTGCCCCACTGACAGGCGCGCACCACCCTCGCCCAGCATCGTCTCGTAACCCTGCTCAAGCTGCACAATGAAGTCGTGGCAGTGGGCGGCACGTGCAGCGGCCTCCACCTCTGCCGGACTCAGCTCGCGCCCCATGGTGATGTTGTCGCGCACGCTGCTGGCCAGCAAAAACGGGTCTTGCGGCACGAGACCCACGTCGGCACGGAAATGCGCGTCACTGAAGCGCGACAACTCGACACCATCAAGCGTGATGCGCCCGGACTGTGCCTGATAAAAGCGCAGCAACAACGACAGCAACGTGGACTTGCCGCTGCCGGTGTGGCCGACCAGCCCGTAAAAGCCGCCGGCCGGAATATGCAGCGACAGGTCATGCAACACCACGGTCGCCGGGTCGTAGCCAAAGCACAACTGCTCGATGTGAATGGCGCCAAAACCAATGCGCTCGGGCCCGGCCATGGCGGCCGGGCGGGTTTCCTGCAGCAGCGCGTCAACCCGCGCCGCGGCCACCACAGCCTGCTGCAACTGGCCAAACTGTAAGGTGATCTGGATCAGCGGGTCGACCACCCGGCCGATGTAGCTGACAAAGGCGTACAGCACTCCCACCTCCAACCCACTCAGCGTGCGCTGGCCGAAGCTGTGAATCACCACCACCAGCAGCACCACATTGATCAGGTCCAGCATCGGGCGCAGCAGCCAGGCGTTGACCCGCATTTCGGCCATTCGGGCTTTCAGGTGCTGGCCATTGGTGGTGTCAAACCGGTCACGAAAGCGCTGCTGCGCGTTGCTGGCCTGCAGTACCGCCATACCGGCAATGGACTCCGACATCTGGGCATTGATATCGCTGCGCTTCTGGCGCGCACGCGCCACGGCCGGTGCGCTCCAGCGTTGGTAAAACCAGACAATGACCACCACCGCCGGCAACAGCGTGAGCACGATGAGCATCAGGCGCCAGTCCAGCCAGGCCATGGCGCCCAGGGCACCTAGCACCACGATGCTGCTGTCCAGCATGACAAACAGTACCTGTACGTACAGGCTCTTCACCTGCTCCGTGTCGTTGGTGACGCGGCTGACCAACTGGCCCGTGATGGCCTTGTCGAAAAAAGCCATGGGCAGGCGCAGCACGTGTCCGTAGACCTCTTCACGCAGTCGCCGAACCGAGCGCATGGCCACACCGGAGAGTCGGGTTAACTGGGTGTAACGAATGACGCTGGCCACACAGCCTGCCAGCACCAGGGCGCCGAGCAGCAGTCCCATGTCGACCACAACCAGGTGCTGGGGAAGCAGGTAGTGGTCAATGAAATATTTACCCAGCAAGGGGCCAAGCGCTTCGAGCAATGCGGCAATGACCAGCCACGAGCCACCCCAAAGCAAATGACGCTGCTCGGGCTGTGCCGCATGCCACAGCAAGGCGATGGCACGGCGCGCGCTGCCCGCCGGGGACGGTGGAGACGCCTTGTTGGACGTACCGGCTTGCGGGTTGGTATCAGGCGGCATCCAGGCTGGCCTCCAACTGCTGGTAGCGCCACTGGGCGGCGTACCAACCATTCAACGCCAGCAGGCTGGCGTGGTCGCCCTGCTCGCTCACCTGCCCGCCTTTGAGTACCAGGATTTGGTCGGCGTCCATCACCGCGCTCAGGCGGTGGCTGACGATCAGCGCGGTGCGGCCCGCGCGCGCACTGCGCAGGTGTTGCAGGATGTCGGTTTCGGTCTGCGTGTCCACCGCCGACAATGCGTCGTCGAGCAACAGCAAGGGTGCATCGGTCAGCATGGCCCGCGCAATGGCAACACGCTGGCGCTGCCCGCCCGACAGGGCAATGCCTTTTTCGCCTACCGGTGTGTCGTAGCCCTGTGGCATGCGCACGATATCGTCATGGATGGATGCCATGCGCGCCGCCTGCTCGACCTCGGCGCGGGTGGCGTCGGCTTTGGCCAGGGCAATGTTGTCGGCAATCGAGGCTGAAAACAAAAAGGGCTCTTGCGGCACCCAACTAATGGCGCGGTTCAGTGCATCGAGCTGGTAGTCGTGCAGGGCTTTACCACCCCAGGTGGAAACGCCAGACTGCGCGCTGTACTGGCGCAAAAT
>CAJBVC010000325.1 GCA_903958915.1 uncultured beta proteobacterium | reverse complement strand
TGCGCTTGCGTTCGGTCACATCGCGCTGCACCGCAACCCAATGGGTGTACCAGTCGCCATTGCTGCCATCGGCAATGGGCGTTACCGCGACTTCGACCCAGAATTCACGCCCGTCCTTGGCATAGTTGATTACTTCCATGCGCTCGCTGCGCCAGGCGAACAAGGCGTCGTGCATGCGTGCCAGCTCGCGCTGGTCGGTCGCTGGACCCTGCAACATACGCGGGTTCCTGCCAAGCACTTCCTGTGCACTGAATCCGGTCATGCGTTCAAAAGCCTTGTTGACAAAAATAATGCGCGGCCCGGGAGCCGAGCGAGGCTCGGCTTCGGTGATCAGAATCACGTCATTGAGATTTTCAAAACACTTCTCGAACAGCAACAGCTGTTTGCGTGAGGTGGCGAGTTCCTGTTCGGCCTTTCTGCGCAGCGTGATGTCACGCGCAACCGATTGCACGCCCGCGTGGCGGCCATCTCCGTGAAACAGTGGCGTGCGGACAACTTCAAACAAACCAGCCTCGCCAGTGCGTGCAGAGGTCAGTTGCGCCTCGGCGTGGATCGACTGGCCTTGCGCCATGAGCTTGGCATCGCGCGCGCGCTCCAGATCGCTTTGCTGCGCTTCATAGAGGTCCGATTCGTTTCGGCCGACGAGATCAGCGCTAGCGTGCTTCTTGAACTCTGCATAGGCCTGGTTGCAGGCCTGGTAGGCACCTCTTGCATCCTTGGTCCACACCAGATCCGGGCTGACAAGCATCAGGTCACGCAACTGTTCCTGGGTTCGGCCCAACTGCAAGTCGATATCTTCGGCCTCTCCCTCGAGGCGGCGTTTTTCGCGTCCCTCGGCGATGCGTATCCTGAACACACCCCAGCACTGCAGCGCTGCAACAGCCAGCAACAGCGCGCCCAGTGAAATCTGTAGCAAGCGCATGGACTTCAGGTCTGCGCGGTTGTGCACGGTGAGATGTTTTGTCAGCTGGTCCATCAGGTCCTGTAGCGCATCGGCATGCTCCAGCGCATACGCCGTTGCCGCCGTCAGATTGTTGGCAGACACCTCCACCGAGGGCCTCAGGGTCTGCAGCAATGGGAACAAGCCATCCCACAGTGCCCGACTGTGGCCCAGCACCGCGCCAGCCTCTTCGGTACTTGCCAAGGGAAGCAACTCGATCCGATCGCCATGGCGATCGTCACCAGCGTAGCCCTGATCCAGAATCCTCAGTACACGGTCAAACTCCGAAGCATCACCTTCCAGCTGCTTCTGGTTTCGACGTTGCGTAGGCGATTCGGCGGCGGCGGTCGATAGCTCCAGCAGACTGCGAACCATGCGCTGTGAAAGCATTCGCTGCCGGGAGGAAAGGTCAATCTGCGCACGATGCATTTCTGCCTCTTGGTTGGCACGCAGGTTCAAAAACACGAGCACCAGGCTGGTAGCAAGGCTCACAGCGATCGCGACGATGAGCGCGCGATATTTCTGATGAGTTCTCATGGGTTGGAGCCTAGTGCCTCAGGGCTGACGATGTCGGCTGGCAGACATATCGAGATGCAGGTGCCCTGCCCAGGGGCACTGTGGACTGACACACTTCCCCGGTGCAGCTCGATGATTTCCTTGACGATGCTCATTCCCAGACCGGTGCCGGGCACTTTCCCGGAAGTGTCAGCCCGATAGAAACGTTCCCACACCTTTTCCGCTTGCTCCGGCGTCATTCCAATGCCGTGATCTGTTACGCGAACTCGGGCTTGTGGCAGTTCTCCACGCACCGTCACGGTGTCAGTCACCACCGTCACCGGTCCGCCCTGCGGCGAGTATTTGTACGCGTTGGACAATACGTTGAGCAACACCTGGCGCAACTTGCCTGCATCGCCCAACAGCCATTGCGGCAGGCCAGCAACCACGACCTCCGGCGACGCGCGGCCCTCTGGGCACTTGAACGACTTGGCCGTTTCCACCGTCAAGTCATTGAGGTCCAGACGGGTGAGCTGGAAGTCCTTGCCCCGCCGGGACTCGATGCGGGCCAAGTCGAGCAACTCATCCAGAATGCTCGCCACATTGCGCGATTGTTTGTGAATGATGTCCAGAAATTCGCGCTGCTCAGTCTGTTCGAATTCCTGCGTCAACAGCAACTCGGCGAACCCCAGAATACTGGCCATGGGTGTGCGCAACTCATGCGCGGCGGTAGAGAGGAACTCTGTCTTGATCTGGTCGACTTCGTACTCGTGCGTGACATCGCGCATGTGCAGCACCTGCGACACCGTGCGTGAATTGCTGCTCCTGACCCCGATTTGCAATACCCGATTGCCCTTGATGGTGATAGTGCTTGTGGCTTGTTGGGGGGAAGCTGTCGCGCTGGCCGGCACATCACCCGCACGCAGCGATGCGATTCCATCGAATCGGCTGCCCGCAATACACAGCGAGTTGATCCACACCGAGAACTCGCGCTCGTGCATTCCCCGCAGCGGCGTGTTCTCGGCGGCGGTCATACGAGCAAATGCAGGGCTGATGTATTTGACACATTGGTCCTGATCAAAGGAGACGAAGCCGTCCGGGCTGAGTTCGAACACTTCACTGAGCTGGCTGGCGTGGTCCTGCAGTTCCAGCTGCGCCGCTTCTCGCAAACGCAATGCCTTCTGCATCTGTCGAAGTTGTCGGGTCAGAGCCAGTGCGAGGGCGACAATCAGCGCGGTCAGCATAAGCGCCTGTCGCAAGAGGTCGCTGCGCGCCCGGTAGTGGTTTGCCAGGACTTGTGTCATGTTTTTCCCGACAAAGACCGCCAGCGGGAACTTGGGAACTTTGCGGTAGGCGTAGATGCGTTCCACTTTGTCGACCACCGACGTATTGATGAAGTTGCCTTCAGCGGCATCATGGGTCAGGGTGGCAAATACCGGAGATGCCGAGGCATTGGTGCCATACTCGGCAACGTCTCCCACGATGCGCGCACGCGCAATGCCGTCCACTCCGTACAGTGCCGCCATGGCATCTGTTCCGAGCTGCAAGTCACCGTAAAAGCGGGTGAAGTACCCGGGATCTATCGAGACCACTACCACCCCGCCGAAATCACCATTAGCGAGGTTGATGCGACGTGTCAGCTGAATCGACCACTTTCCCGAGGCACGTCCCATCACCGGCTTGGAGATGAACATGGTGCCGGTGTCGGACGCCACGTGCACCTTGAAGTGCTCTCGGTCTGAGAGGTCGAGCTTGGAAGTGATTGGCAGGTTTGCCAGGGCGTAGATGCCCTTGGCGTCGATGATGCCGACTTGCGGAAAAATCTCCGCATCGATGACGCCCTGACTCACCAACTCGGCCAAATTGAGCTTGGCACCGATTGCAAGATAGCGGGCCTGAATAAAGCGTATGACCTGATCGGCTCCGCGTAGGGTTCGAATGGCGTGCTCCTGGCTCACCCGCGTCAGATTGGAGAGCTCGGTGGTAGCAGCGGAAATCTCACGGTTTTTGTTGGCTTCCACCAGTGTGAGTACATGCCACCAGGCAACAAACACCAGAACGCCAGCCGCTGTCCACAAGAGTAGCAGGGTGCGCGGAGCGTTGGGTGTCAGCTTGTGAATGGGCATACGTGTCTTTGTCTGTCCAGGGGCTCGCCCTGGCATGGTTCAGCCAATCTGCTCACGTACCCACGCGACCACCTGCATGGGGCTGAAGGGTTTGATGAAATAGGCATCGGCACCAAAATTGTCTGCCTGCTGGGTGTCGTGGGGTTGGCCCCTGGCAGAAACGATGGCGACCGCAATATGGGCCGTCAGGGGGTTGCTCTTGATGGCTGCCAGCACCTCCAGGCCATTCATGGCGCCGGGCATCATCACGTCGAGCAAGACGACACGGGGGCTGTGCTGTAGCACCATATCCAGCGCCGTCTGGCCATCTTCGCTCTCCAGAATTTCGTAGGACTTGCCAAGACTGATACTGAGCAAACGGCGAATGTCCGACTGGTCATCAACGATAAGTACTTGTGCCATGGGGGTTCAATTTGTCCAGTTGTGACTTGCGTCGACGGAATGCATTTGTGCAGGATTGGCGGCCTCGTGCAGGTCCCGGGCGACGCCGAGCAGGCGGTCAAATGGAACCGGTTTGCGCATGATCTGCACCCCCGCAGGCAAGCCTCCCCGAAGCGCGATGTCCTCCTCGTCGAGACCGGTCACAGCAACGATCGTTGTCTTGTCCGCCTCCACGCTCTTGCGCAGTTCGCGCAGCATGTGAAAACCGTCCATGCCAGGCATGTGCAAATCCGTGATCAGGAGGTCCGGGCAACGGTGCCCCATCCCGAGCAACGCCGACACCGCGCTGTGCATGTACGTAGCCTCAGGCGCTATGGCCCATCGCGAAATTTGTACCTGGTACAGACGCAGCAGGCTCATGTCGTCTTCCACCACCATCACGCGCAGGCGCCGCGACACTGCGGGTGGCGGTGGCGGTGCGGAGCCCGTCGTCGGCGTTTTGTGCAAAATCTGGTCGATCGAATCCCGCAATACGCGGCGATGCCCGCCCGTGGTTTTCCAGGCTCTCAGGAGCCCTGATTCGACCCACAGTTGCACCGTACCAATGGAAACACCCAACATGCGAGCGGCTTCCCGGGTAGTGCAGAACGACTTCTCAATGATATTTTCTGACATTGTTTATGCTATTCTGCTGTTTATCGCATTAGATTACCATATTTTGTCATTTTTGTTCATATTTCGATTCCAATTTCAAGCCTCTCGGCATCAAAGGTTGATTTTTCGCAACATTTCTTTGATAAAAATTGATACTTAATGAAACGAAACGATAATACCAATATGACAGTGCGACCATCCAAATTGACTTACCAATGACCGCCAGACCCACCGTGATGAAGACTTTTTGCACCTCCTCCGAGGCGGCGCAAATGCTCGGCGTCGCCTTGCGAACGGTTCAGTTGTGGTCGGAATCGGGTTTGCTGGAGGGTTGGAAAACCCGTGGAGGCCACCGGCGCATCAGCCGCGACTCGGTTCAGCGTCTGCTCGCCGGCCAGAGTCGGCGCTCAACCGACCAACCCTCCGTGGCCGAGAAAAAGACAGTGCCTGCCAACAAGCCTTTCTCGATACTGGTAGCGGAAGATGATGCAAGTCTGCTACGTCTCTACCAGATCAACCTGGAGCAATGGCCCATGCAACCGACCGTCACCACAGCCAGTGACGGCTATGAGGCACTGATCCGTCTGGGGCAGACTACACCGGACATGCTGATTCTCGACCTCCATATGCCAGGACTCGATGGCTTTCGGGTGCTCCAAACCATCCGCAACGCCCCCGATCTGACGCACACCGCCGTTGCGGTGGTATCGGGCCTGGGCAAGGACGAGATTGCCCGGCGGGGTGACATTCCGCCCGGCATACCGCTATTTCCCAAACCCATTCCCTTTGACGCATTGCGGGAAATGGCACTGCAACTCGCACACCCAACCAACCCAGGAGACACCACACCATGAGCAAAATCCTTCTTGTCGACGACCATGCAGACATTCGGCGCCTGATGCGCGTAACGTTGGGCAAAACCTTCGAGATCATCGAGGCCGAAGACGGCGCCTCGGCGCTGGCCATGGCGCGCGCTGAACGCCCCGACCTGATCGTTCTGGATGTCATGATGCCTGGAGAGCTTGATGGCTTGCAAGTGCTCGACGCCGTGCGCGCCGACCCCGACTTGAAGGCAACACGCGTCATCATGGTGACGGCACGAGGCCAGGTGCGCGACACCCAGATTGGCATGGACCGCGGCGCGGATTCTTATTTCGTGAAACCCTTTAGCCCGCTGCAGTTGACTGCCTGCATTCAGGAGACCCTTGCGATGGGGCCGCGCCATGACTAACACCTCCGCCGTCCGTGCCGACGACAACCCGCAACCGATCATGGAATCGGTCATCGAGCTGTACGCGTCGCTGGAGACCCGATACGAGCGGCTGCGCCATGCGTATGCCTGCCTGATGAAGCACCATGCAGAGCTTGACGAGCGGTTGCGCACGCTGCACGACATTCACATCATCACCGACCCGCACGGCACCATCCTGCAGACCAACCGCATTGCCGATGCCATCGCACCGATCCACCAGCTCCTGGGAAGCAAGCTGGAGCACTGGATCGATGCATCGAGCCGCGAGTATTTTCAAACCGTGAAAGCCCTTGCGATCAAAGACAGCAAATCGGAAGGCGAGACTTGGGAACTTCGCATCCAGAACGACGGTCCACAAGCAATGGCCATGGCGGTGGCCGCGCAGGTGCTGGCCGTGCGCGTAGGCGGCGCAGTGTCCACTTTGCACTGGGTGTTGCGCGATGTGAGCCCGCAGCTGGATCTGGCCAATCGTTATGCCAAGCCCCTGGTCGAGTTTGAACGGGTTGCCGAAGGCGTCATGATGACCGACGCCAACGGCAATATTCTGTCCGTCAATGCCGCATTTACCCGCATCACCGGCTACTCGGCGCAGGAATGTATCGGTCGCAACCCACGATTTCTCCATTCGGGATTACAGGATGCGGCCTTTTACCGTGACATGTGGATGGAGCTTGCCGACTCGGGCTCATGGCAAGGCCATGTCTTTAACCGCAAAAAGTCAGGCGAGATCTACTCGCAATGGATGCGGATCAGCGCCGCACGGGATGCAACCGGCGGTGTAATGAGTTACACCGCGGCGTTTTACCAACTGTCTGAAGTGGCTCCACCACCCATCAGCCAGACCGTCGATACCTTAGCCCAACCTCTCGAATCCTTATTGCCAGCGCAAGGGCGCTGAATACACCCGATGCCGGGACCAGGACCTCGCCATGCACTCCCCCGAAGAACCCGAACACGCGATGCTACAAGCCCAGTTACTTCGGTACGCCGAGGACCTGCAGCAGGTTCTCGATCACGAGCGTTCCATGGAGTCGCGTTTCCAGGAACTAGACCAGCTGGCCCACTACGACGCACTGACGGGTCTGCCCAACCGCCTGCTTCTGCATCGTCGACTCGAAGCGTTGCTGACACCGTCGCGACGTCCCCAGGATTTTTTTACGCTGATGTTTGTGGATCTGGACGGGTTCAAGAAGATCAACGACACGCTGGGGCATGCGGTTGGCGATCAGGTTCTCAAAACAGTGGCACAGCGCCTGCAAGCAATGGTGCGCGATTCCGACACGGTGGCACGGCTGGGAGGTGACGAGTTTGTCATCATTGCCCGCTCCCTCAGTGGTGGGTCGGCGATAACGGCCTTTTGCGAAAAGACAATTGCCAATGTCTGCCAGCCCATGCAAGCCAATGGGCAACCGCTAGCCGTAGGGATCAGCCTGGGCTGCGCCGAATATCCAAGGCATGGTGACTGCGCCAATGCCCTCCTGGAACACGCCGATGCGTCGATGTACCAGGCCAAAATGGCCGGCGGCAGCGGTTTTGCCATTTTTGACAACGAGACCACAGAAAACAGTCAGGGGAACATGTGAACGATGCAACAGAGGCCTCTTCCCCAGCGCACTTGCTAGCGCGGCGTCGACTGATCGCCTGGATGGCGTGCCTGCCCGCAACATTGCAAACGGCCGCAGCCAGCGATGACATGGTTCTGCGCGTCGGTGTGGTCCCACAATTTGACAGCCGAACAACCTACGACATCTGGGCCCCCATTCTTGCCAGCCTCGACGCACGCACCGGGCTGAAGTTTCAACTGGCCGGCTCACCGAATATTCCGGAATTTGAAAAACGCGTCGGTCAGGAGGAGTTCGACCTCGCATACCTCAATCCCTACCAGGGTCTGGTTGCGGCCGACAACTACCTTCCACTGGTACGTGACATTGCAACGCCACTGGAAGGCATCGCGGTAGTGCACAAGGACAGCACCATACAGGGCCTTGCAGATTTGCAGGGCAAGACCATGGATTTCCCGGCGCCCAATGCACTGGCGGCATCACTCATGATGCGCTCGCAGTTGGACCACGCCGGGATCAAGGTGCGTGTGCGCTACGTCAAAACCCACACCTCGGTATACCTGAATGTGGCGCTGGGACAGGCCGACGCGGGCGGCGGCGTCCTGCAAACACTGGAAGACCAGCCGGAAGCGGTACGCAAGCAACTGAAGGTCATCTTTCGAACGGTGGGCGTGGCCTCCCATCCCGTCATCGCGCACAAACGTCTGAGCCGCGCGGTGCGCGAACAGGTGCGCGCAGCATTCATCGCCATGGGTGAAACCAGCGCAGGCCGCGCATTGCTGCTGCGTGTGCCGTTTGACCGCGTCGGCCAGGC
>CAJBVC010000324.1 GCA_903958915.1 uncultured beta proteobacterium | reverse complement strand
GCAGATCTGAGCTGGCTGAAGAACTGCACCCGGTAGGATCCCGGCACTGCCGCAATGGCATCCACTTCCACAGCACGGACAAAATCGCCCGCCGTCGTAATCGTTGTTTTCATAAATTTCCCTTCTGTTGTTAACCTGAAGTTCCTCCCCAAAAAAAGCGTGTTTCCCCTCTGAAACACCCAGATTTTGTGGTTCCACGTTCTGTCTACATTTTGATCTGGCTGATCAAGTCGATCGCGCGCTTTTGCTTGTCGCTAGCCATAGTGGTGATCTGGAAGCTTGGCGCATCGCCAGCGCTCTTGGGCGTGCGACACGTGTTGCGAACGATGGTCTCCAAGTCTTTCATCAAGGTCGCATAGCTGTGTGCTGGAGTGCCGTCTTCCAAGGCATGTCCGTGCACCTTCTTCATCGCTGCATTCGAACGCTTCGCAGGTGCCACCGGATCGCGCACGAGCTTGGCCGCTTGGTCTTCATCGGCAAACATCAACTCGCGCCAAGTCTCTCGCATATGCCACTCCACGTAATAGGCCAGCATGCACAGGAAGATATGCGCACGCACTCGACCCTCCAGACGGTGATGAATCGGGCGCACCTTCAGGTCCATCGTCTTGATCGAACGAAACGCACGCTCCACCTGGGCCAAGGATTTATAGGTGCGTACACACGTGGCTGCGTCCATGCGCTGCGCTTGGACGGACGTGCGAATAATGTACAAGCCGTCCAGGGCCGCCTCAGCGGCAATGTTGTCGGCTATGCGGGTGAAGCTCAATGAGCTGTCGGTGATCACCAACTCGAAATGTTTGGCTACCTTGTACTGGTTGATGACCTTACCGACAGCCACGCCAATGTTGTCTTTGCCCACCAACTTGTCCACATCGACTCGCACCTTGATCTTGTGCAGATTCTTCTCGGTGGCCAGTAACAAGTCATCCCGTGTGTGCCCACGCATCTTGGCCAACTCCGGGTTGCGACACGCCACCAGCCGCTCACCGGGGAAGTCGGGCGAACTGATCTCCAACAAATTGCGCTCATCAAACAAGCCAAGTTGCAGGTGACGTTGCTCCACCAGCGTGCGAATTGAAGAACTGCGCAGGGCCGTTATCCAGGCCACATCGACGTCCTGGCTCATCGCATCGATGGCCTTTTGCGAGATCATGCCCCTGTCCCCCACCATCACCATGCGCTGGATGCCAAACTCCTCGCGTAGGCGCTGAACCTGGGGCATGAACGTGGTGCAGTCCGAGGTATTGCCCTCGTGTACCGAGATGGCCACCGGGCAGCCTCTGTCGTCAGTGAGCAGCCCATAGTTGACCTGTAGGGTGCCGCGTTTGCCATCGCGGCTGTAGCCCAGCTTGGCAAGCGGACAGTGGGTGCCCTCGAAGTAACTCGATGACAGGTCGTACAGCACCAGGGAGTCTTCTCTGAGATGGCGTGCAGCCAACTTCTTTTGAATGCGGTCTTGCCCCGCGAGCAGCCAGTCCATGGCGGCGTACAGGTCGTCCTCGGTGGCGTCCAGGACCCCAAACTCTTGGGCCAGCGTGCTGGTGTGCCACATTCGGGTGGTGGCCAGCTTGGTGCTGGGGCAGATGATGCGCGAGGCCACCATGGCCTGCACCAAGTCGCGCTCAGTGCAGGGTTTGGAGGCCAGCAATGAGGCAAAGCCCAAACGCTGCATGGTCAGGGCGACGGCTTGCACATGGCCGTGCGCGCGGGAGTGGGTAATCTCGAATGTCTGCGCCACCGGGCACAAGACTTCGCCGCGCAAAACGCCGCGAATGGATTCGATTTGCGACGTCGTCAGAGCGGATAAATTGGCCAATGTGCGCTTACACACCTTGTTG
>CAJBVC010000323.1 GCA_903958915.1 uncultured beta proteobacterium | reverse complement strand
GAGAAACAATGCCCCAATCCATTGCAACCATCGAATCATCCGCACTGCGCAGGAGCGACTTTAGACCTGAATTTCGGTGGGGCTGCTCGACGTCGTCCTATCAAATTGAAGGCGCCTCCACGCAGGATGGTCGAGGCGAGTCGATTTGGGACCGTTTTTGCGCCAACCCACAGACTATTGCGGACCGGTCTAGCGGTGCCATCGCTTGTGACCACTATCACCGTTGGCCGCAGGATCTGGACATTGCGCAACAACTGGGCACCAATGCCTATCGCTTTTCCATCGCCTGGCCCCGGATCTTCCCACATGGACGCGGCAAACCCAACCAGCTTGGCCTTGATTTCTACTCCCGGCTGGTCGATGGAATGCTGGAGCGCAATCTTGAGCCCTGGTGCACCTTGTACCACTGGGATCTGCCGCAAACGCTCCAGGATCAGGGGGGATGGGCCAGCCGGGAGACAGTTTCGGCATTTGAAACCTATGCCGATGTCGTGAGCCGTTGCCTGGGTGACCGCATCAAGCACTGGATCACGCACAACGAACCGTGGTGCACCGCCTTTCTTGGCAATTACGAGGGTTGCCACGCCCCGGGAATCCGGGATCTGAAAACAGCCTTACAGGTTTGCCACAACGTGCTGGTGTCGCACGGCTGCGCGGTTCCGGTGATTCGCGCCAATGCGAGCGCTGCCCAAGTAGGCATCGCGCTGAGTTTGCACCCGCTTCGTGCCGCGTCGGATCTGCCCCAAGACATTGCCGCCAAGGTGCGCCATGATGGGTTGCGCAACCGCTGGTTCCTGGACCCCTTGCACGGGCACGGCTACCCCGCCGATATCGTCGATCTTCTGGGTGCCAACGCACCGGTGGTTGCCGACGGTGATCTTGCGCTGATTGCCACACCCACCGACTTTCTGGGAGTGAACTACTACTTTCCGGAGGTGGTGGTTGACGCTCCCGGCGAGGGCATGGTGGGTACCCGGGTGATTGAATCCAACAATGTCGAGCGCACCGCCTTTGGCTGGGAGGTGTCTCCGCAAGGCATGGTCGATCTGCTCGCGCGCGTAGCTGCAGATTACAAACCTCAGGCCATTTACATTACCGAAAACGGTTCCACTTACGACGACGTTGTGACGCTCAGTGGCACGGTCGAGGACATACAACGCCGCACCTACCTACAGCGCCATCTGCTGGCACTGCGTGAAATCGTCCAAAGAGGCATTCCCGTCAAAGGCTATTTCGCCTGGAGTCTGCTGGACAACTTTGAGTGGGCTATGGGCTACATCCGCAGGTTCGGCTTGACCTACGTTGACTTTGAGACCCAGCGCCGAATACTCAAAAGCAGTGGCCAGTGGTACGCCGAGTTTCTGAAAGATGAGGAACACACATCATGAGAGCTCCTTCGCACGCCCTGGGTCTCGCAACCCTCTTATGGGCGTTGGCATCGGCCTGCCTTGCCGCCGGCCCCAAGGCGGAAGTAATCCATTGGTGGACCTCCGGGGGCGAATCGGCCGCTGTGAAAAAGATTGCCGAGGCCTACGCCGCAGAAGGGGGGGTCTGGGTTGACACAGCCATTGCCCTGGGCGAGCAGGCCCGCTCGGTGGCGGTCAATCGCATCGTCGGGGGTAATCCCCCCACAGCGGCCCAATTCAACACGTCCAAGCAGTTTCTGGACATTGTCGAGCAAGGCCTGCTCAACAATGTCGATGACATCGCGCTGCGCGATGGCTGGGACAAGGCGCTGCCTGAAACGGTGCTCAATGTGATTCGGGTCAAGGGGCACTACTACGCCGCGCCGGTGAATATTCACATGCCGTCATGGTTTTGGTACTCCAAAGCAGCGTTCAAAAAGGCCGGTATCGAGAGCGAGCCCAAGTCGATGGAAGAGTTGTTCGCCGCGCTCGACAAGCTCAAGGCGGCGGGTCTGATCGCCCTGGCCCATGGTGGCCAATCCTGGCAGGACAATACGGTTTTTACGGCGGTTCTGGCCAACACCGGGGGCACCGAGTTGTACCTCAAAGTGCTGCGAGATCGTGACGCCAAAGCGATCCAGGGAGACGCATTCAGAAAAGTACTGCTGTCGTTCAAACGCTTGCAAACCTACGTGGACAAAGGCTCACCAGGGCGCAATTGGAACGACGCCACTGCGATGCTGATCACGGGCAAGGCAGGTGTGCAAATCATGGGCGACTGGGCCAAGGGCGAGTTTTCACTGGCCAATCAGGTGCCAGGCAAAGACTACGGCTGCATTGCCGGCTTTGGTCCCAAGTCGCCCTACATCATTCAGGGCGATGTGTTTGTCTTTCCGAAAACCAGCCAGCCCGAAGCCATCAAGGCGCAAAAGTTGCTCGCCGGTGTGATGTTGGCACCGGCAACCCAGGTGGAGTTCAGCATACGCAAAGGCTCCATACCAGCCCGCACCGATGTGGCCGCGACCAAGATGGACATTTGTGCGCAGCAAGGCATCGCCATCCTGAAAGACAAGTCACGCCATTTGGGCAATGGCGAGATGTACCTCAACCCCGACCAGAATGGGGCACTCGCCGACATTCTTACGACCTACTGGAACAAGGACATCGCCGTGGAAAAAGTTCAGAAAGACATTGCTGCAGCACTGAAGAACTGAGCAAAACCACCCATGCGCTGGCGTTTGAAAAGATTTCTGCAGCACACCGTTGCATGGTGTGCGCTGTTGCCCATGGCCATCACCGTGCTGGGAGTTTACCTGGGAACGGCGCTATGGACGTTGAAGATTTCTTTCACTAATTCGCGCACCTTCCCGTCGGACGAGTACGTCGGATTGGCACAGTACGAACGCCTGTTCGGCAACCAGCGCTGGCTGCTTTCGCTGGAGAACCTGGCGCTGTACGGGGTGCTTTTCATCGTTGCATGCATGGTGATCGGTTTCTTGCTGGCTGTCTTCATTGACCAAAAAGTGGCTGGTGAAAGCGGTTTGCGAACCATTTTTCTGTACCCCTACGCGATGTCGTTTGTCGCCACCGGCCTGGTATGGCAATGGGTACTCAACCCCGGCGCAGGCATTCAACACGCGGTGCGGCAAATGGGCTGGGAAGACTTCACTTTCGACTGGATCATTGACCAGGACAAAGTGATTTACACCATTGTGATCGCCACTGTGTGGCAAGCGTCCGGCTTGGTCATGGCCTTGCTGCTCGCCGGACTGCGCGGCATTGATGAGGACATCTGGAAAGCGGCGCGGGTCGATGGCATTCCGACATGGCGCGTCTACGTCACTATCGTGGTGCCCATGCTTGCCCCTTCCATTGCCACCGTGTTTGTTCTGCTTTCTACTGGCGTAGTCAAGCTGTTTGACGCGGTTGCCTCGATGACCCAGGGCGGTCCTGGCACAGCCAGCGAGGTTCCGGCAAAGTTCATCATGGACCATCTTTTTGGTCGCGCCAACATTGCGCTGGCATCCGCAGGTTCCGTCGTACTGTTGTTGACAGTGATTGCGCTCCTGGCGCCTCTGTTGTACCTGCGCAGGCGTGGCAATACTGGGCACGCATGACGGCAATAGACCCCAGACCCGCACCCAAGCGACGCCCACGTCTGAGTCCGGCACGCTTGGGCGTATATACGTTCCTGCTGGTGGCCGCATTGTTTTTCGCCATGCCGCTGTACATCATGCTGGTGACCTCCTTCAAGACCATGGACGAGATTCGTCTGGGCAACATCTTCGCTCTGCCGGTGAGCATCACCCTGGAACCGTGGGTCACTGCCTGGTCTTCTGCGTGTACCGGTGTGTCCTGCGAGGGTATCCGGGGCGGATTTGTCAACTCCCTATGGATTGTGATTCCCAGCACCATTCTCCCCATTTTGCTGGGTGCGCTTAACGGGTACGCACTCTCGTTCTGGCGGCCCAAAGGGGCTGAATTGCTGTTTGGAATTCTGATGGTCGGCGCCTTCATTCCGGTGCAGGTCATGATGTTTCCGTTGGTGAGAATTCTGGCCAGCCTGGGTTTGTTCAGTTCGCTGCCCGGCATTGTGCTGATCCACATTGTGTTCAGCATGCCGGTCATGACCCTGCTTTTTCGCAACTACTATCTGTCAGTGCCCCAGGAGTTGTTCAAAGCCGCACGCATCGACGGTGGCGGTTTTCTTAGGATCTTTGTGCAACTCATGTTGCCCATGTCGACGCCCATCATCATCGTGGCGGCCATCATGCAAGTCACCGGGGTCTGGAACGACTACATCCTGGGTTTGGTATTTGCCGGTCGTGACAACCTTCCCATGACGGTGCAACTCAATAACGTCATCAACACCACCACCGGTACGCGCCTCTACAACGTGAACATGGCAGCCACCATCCTGACCTCGCTGGTGCCATTGACGTTGTATTTCGTATCCGGGCGCTGGTTTGTTCGTGGCATCGCCGCCGGTGCGGTAAAGGGGTAAGACATGGCTGGCGTCGTTGTTCGCAATCTGAGCATTCGTTTTGGTGAGACCGAGGTCATCAAGGACCTGTCGCTGGACGTTCAGGACGGTGAGTTTCTGGTGCTGCTGGGTCCATCGGGGTGTGGCAAATCGACCTTGTTGCACAGCATCGCTGGCCTCATTGATGTGTCGGGTGGCGAAGTCGAAATAGGTGGGAAGGACATGACCTGGGCGGACCCGACGGATCGCAACATCGGCATGGTTTTTCAGTCCTACGCGCTGTATCCCACGATGACGGTGGAACGCAATATGTCGTTTGGCTTGCGGATCAAGGGCACGCCCAAGGCCGAAGTAGAGCGACGGGTGAATCGCGTCGCCGAGATGCTGCAGTTGCAGGCGCTATTGCAACGTAAGCCATCCCAACTGTCGGGCGGCCAACGGCAACGGGTTGCCATCGGACGCGCCCTGGTGCGCGAAGCGGGTGTATTCCTGTTTGATGAACCGCTGTCCAACCTGGACGCCAAGCTGCGCGCCGAACTGCGCCGTGAACTCAAGTTGCTACACAAGAATCTGGGTTCGACCATGGTCTATGTCACCCACGACCAGGTCGAGGCCATGACGTTGGCCACTCGCATCGTCATCATGCGCAGCGGAGTCGTGCAGCAAATTGGCGCCCCCCCCGAGGTCTATGAGCGCCCCGACAACCTGTTTGTGGCCGGTTTCATTGGTGCGCCTGCGATGAACCAGTTGACCGGCGTTCTCACTACCGGTGCTGCAGGTACAAGGTTTACATCACCTGCATTGCAACTCGATGTCGCGAGCTACCCCTTCAAGAGTACGCCGCAGGCTGAAACCCCGGTGGTATTGGGAGTTCGCCCGGAAAACCTTCAAATCTGCACGGACGGCGATTTGGAAGCGAGGGTTTCCCTGGTTGAGCCCATGGGAAACCACCACGTCGTGTGGCTGGATTTTGGCGGCCAACTGCTATCGACGCTGGTGTCGGGTGCGCTGCCCTGCCAGGTGGATGCAACGGTACGGTTCACATTGGATATCGATCGGATTTCTCTGTTCGACTGCAGGTCTGAGCAACGTTTGTAGAGTGGTTGATATTTTCTTCTGGAGATGGGCATGGCAATAGCACTGGTGAAGGATATTGTGATTGTTGGCGGTGGTACCGCCGGGTGGATGACTGCGGCTGCGCTGTCAAAAAAACTGGCCAACCACTACCGGATCCGGTTGGTGGAGTCCGATGACATTCCCACCATTGGCGTGGGGGAAGCGACCATTCCAGTGATCAAGCTCTTCAATGCGATGCTGGAGCTCGATGAGAACGAGTTTCTTCGCGCTACCAACGGCACCTTCAAGCTCGGCATTGAATTTGTCAACTGGGGGCAGATCGGCGACTCCTACATCCACGGGTTCGGGGAGATTGGCCATGAGTTGGGATCGGTGAGCTGCCACCACTATTGGCTCAAGATGCGCCAAGCCGGTGAGGCACCCGATCTGGGGCATTACTCCATCAACTCGGCGGCACCACGTCAGTCCAAGTTCATCCGTAGTGTCGCGGAGATGTCGGGTTCCCCCCTGGGACAGATTGCCAACGCTTTTCATTTCGATGCCGGTCTCTATGCGCGGTTCTTGCGCACCTATGCCGAGGCACGCGGCGTGCAGCGCATCGAAGGAAAGATCGTGGACACCGTACTGCGAGAGGTTGACGGATTTGTCGAATCGGTGGTGCTGCAAAGTGGCGAGAAAGTGGCGGGCGACTTCTTCGTCGACTGCTCGGGCATACGCGCCTTGCTGATTGGTCAGGCGCTGAAGTCGGATTACGAAGACTGGTCACATTGGCTGCCATGTGACCGCGCCATTGCGGTGCCCTGCGAATCGGTCGAACCCTTGGTGCCCTACACGCGCTCGACTGCGCACTCGGCCGGTTGGCAGTGGCGCATCCCTTTGCAAAACCGCATCGGCAATGGGCATGTGTACTCCAGCCGCTTCATGAGCCAGGATGAGGCCACCTCCATCCTGATGTCCAATCTGGATGGCAAGCCACTGGCAGAGCCTCGCTACATTCCGTTCGTTCCAGGTCGGCGTCGGGAAACCTGGCGCAAAAACTGCGTCGCGGTGGGCTTGTCCAGCGGTTTCTTCGAGCCCATTGAGTCGACCAACATCCACTTGATTCAGACCGCCATCGCTCGGCTGATCAGCCTGTTTCCCAACATGGGGTTCGATCAGGCCGACATCAACGAGTTCAACAAGCAGACCCAGTTCGAATACGAACGCATTCGTGACTTCATCGTTCTTCACTACAAGGCCACCCAGCGTAACGATTCGCCGTTCTGGGATTACTGTCGCACCATGGAGATCCCGGACACGCTGCAGCACAAGATGGATCTGTTCCGCAGCAACGGTCGCGTGTACCGCGAAGGTGCAGAGTTGTTCTCCGATGTGAGTTGGGTGCAGGTCATGCACGGACAGGGTTTGCGCCCGCGCAGCTATCACCCCCTGGTCGATTTGCTCCCCAAAGAGGAGGTCGCCGCATTCGTGGGCGAGATTGAAACCGTGATTCGCAAGTGTGTCGACGTCATGCCCACCCATGCCGAGTACATCGCCAAACACTGTGCATCGAACGCCGCGGTGCGGTCTGCAAAGCCATGAGCAATCAACGAGATCACGGTGCAACGCCCACGGTCGAGGCGGCACTCTGCCACAGCGCATGGGTCATGGCATTGTGTTTGCTCGGTTACGCTGGCACAGCGCAATCGCAGCCCGTGCAAGCCTGGGTCACCCTGACCGACCAGAGCAAACTGCTATCGCGCGAGGATGGCGCACGGTTCAGCGACCAGGCACCACAGCCCCTGCACATCACGGTGGATGCGCAGCAGCGCTACCAGGAAATTGTCGGATTTGGCGCCAACATTTCGGACGCCTCGGCCTGGCTGATCCAGCACCGCATGAGCGCAACGCAGCGATCAGCACTGCTGCAGGACCTGTTTGGCAAGCCTCCTGGCATTGGTCTGAGCTTTACCCGACTGACCATCGGCGCATCCGACTTTTCCCAAACACACTACGCACTCGACGACGTACCCCCGGGCCAGACCGACTACCCGTTGGAGAAGTTTTCGATCGAACCCATGCGCAGCAGTGTGCTGCCTGTTGTGAAGGCCGCCCTGGCAATCAACCCGCAATTGCAGGTGATGGCGTCGCCCTGGAGCGCGCCCGCCTGGATGAAGACCACCGACAGCCTGATTCAAGGCACCTTGCGCCCCCAGGCCTATGACGCGTTTGCACGCTACCTGGTGCGTTACGTGGACACGATGCAGGCCGAGGGAGTTCCCACCTATGCGCTGACCTTGCAGAATGAGCCCCACTTCGAGCCCAAGGACTATCCGGGAATGCGCCTGGACCCTGCGATGCGCGCGAACCTGATCGGCAAACACCTGGGGCCTTTGCTAGCCAAGCGCAAGCCTACGGTGCGCATTCTGGACTGGGACCACAACTGGGACGAGCCTCAATCGCCGCTGCAGGTGCTGGCCGACCCGGTAGCGCGGCCTTTTGTGGCAGGTGTAGCCTGGCACTGCTATGCGGGCGACGTCTCTGCCCAGACGCAAGTGCATGAAGCACACCCGGACAAGGAGACTTTCTTTACCGAGTGCTCCGGGGGCGAGTGGAAGCCGCATTGGCAGGAAACCCTGCCCTGGTTTATGCGGCACTTGATCATCGGAACCACGCGCGGTTGGGCCAAGGGCGTGCTGCTCTGGAACCTCGCTCTGGATGAAAACCATGGACCCCACCTGGGGGGATGCTCAGATTGCCGGGGCGTCGTCACCATCAACTCCAAAACCGGCGAAGTAACACGCAACTTTGATTACTACGCCCTGGCCCATGCCAGCCGGTTTGTGCGCCCGGGTGCCCGACGCATTGCCTCTTCGACCGCCATCGACGGCATCGAAACGGTGGCGTTCCAGAACAGCGATGACCGCTCGATTGCACTGGTCACGCTGAATTCCTCGCCACAGGCGCGCAAATTCTCTGTGGGTTTTGCAGGTCGCAACTTCGTGCACACCATGCCCGGAGCGAGTGTGGCCACCTTCGTCTGGACACCGTAGTTCCATGCAGCACCTTCTACGCTGGATGCGGATACTAGCTATAGCTTTGATAGCAGGTTGCGCCCAGCCATCGGGCACGGTGGGGTCCGCGCAATCGTTGGTGGTGATGAGCTACAACATCCGCTGCGGGTCGTG
>CAJBVC010000322.1 GCA_903958915.1 uncultured beta proteobacterium | reverse complement strand
GTTCCTTGATCTCCCGCTCAATGTCGTAAATCCTGGCGATCTGCTCCAGTGCACTTTGCGCGATCTGGCTCTTGTTGCTGGCATGCAGATCAAAGAACTTGCGCCGGGCGTGCGCCAGACAGCCCACCTCCGTCACCCCCTGCGTCATCAACTGCTTGTAGCCGCTGAAGTCGTCACAAACCAGACTGCCCCTCCAGCCTCCCAGGAATACTTTGGCATTCTCACCGGCACGCGATTCACAGAAGTCGTAAACCACCGCTTTGGTATCTTCAAAGGCCCCCGCAGCGTAGGCCCAGAGATAAGCCCTGTGGGTCTTGCCGTTGCCGGGCTTGAGCATCTGCACCGGTGTTTCATCGGCATGCACCACGCTGTGACTCAGGATCTCAGCCTTCAGCGCATCCACCAAGGGCTGTAACTGCACCCCGCAGCTGCCCACCCACGCGCCCAGTGTGGAGCGGGGGATGGCCAAACCGGCACGACCAAAGATGGCCTCCTGACGGTACAGCGGCAAGTGGTCTGCAAACTTGGCCACCAGCACCTGGGCCAGCAGGCCGGTGGTGGGGATGCCCTTGTCGATCACATGCGCATCCACAGGCGCCTGGGTCAGGGTCTCACACTTCGCGCAGGCCCATTTACCGCGGATGTGACGCTCAACGCTGAAGACCCCAGGCACATAGTCCAGCTTCTCGGCCACATCTTCACCGATGCGCTTTAACTGGCAGCCACAGGCGCAGGTGGTGGAGTCGGGCTCGTGGTGGATGTCGGTGCGGGGCAGGTTCGCGGGCAGTACCTGGCGTTTGGGTTGCTGCTTGGCCTTAGCCTGCGTGGCGTCGTCGCTTTGGAGCTGCTCGATCTCGTCATTGACCGCCTGCAAGTCCGCGTCCAGGGTTTCATCGAGCAAGCTGCGTTGCTCGGCACTGTAGCGCTCGGACTGGGCGGCAAACTTCAGGCGCTTGAGGACGGCGTTCTCATGCGTGAGCTTGTCGATGGTGGCTTGCTTGAAGGTGAGCGTCTTGAACAAGGACTGCACCACTTCGCGCAGCTCGTCTGCGCTCATATCGGGGAGTTTCTCGGGGGCGATCACCATGAAACGAAGTGTCTCATTAGTGGTCTAAATGCACTATTGGGGCATGCCCGTATTGACTTGTATGCTATGTTTTTTGCATGATTCAGAGCTGATTCACACCAGGGTGATGACGCCCGCACTGCCGATGCGCGCCCACGGCAAACCCAGCATCAGGGCGTCGAGCTGGGTGCGCTCGAGCTGGCAACTCGAACTGCCCCGCGCCGCCCAGACGAACTTGCCTTGGTGCAGCCGCCGGGCGACCAGCCAGATGCCTAATCCGTCGTGCACCAGCGCTTTGATGCGGTTGGCGCGTGCGTTGGCAAAAAGGTAAGCGGTATGCGGCTGGGCCGCACCAAAGACGGCAACAACACGGGCCAGTGCGGTATCGGTTCCGGCTCGCATGTCCATGGGCGCCGTGGCCAGCCATACGGCATCGATGCGGATCATTTGAGAACGGCTGCGGTCCAGCTCGCCAAGTCGGCCGCTGCGCGCATGGGCCAGCTCACGACCATCGTGAGCGCGCCCTTACGCAGCTCGACTCTGATCTCGTGATCCCTATGCTCTGGCATTGGTGCAGACAATGGGACCGGGACAAATGCAGGAACCTCAAGGGTAGCGGGCATAGGCTGCGCCATCAGCGGTTGGCATGCGCTTGGCTGCCGCTCTTTGAGCCAGCGGTGCAGCACATTGGCGTTCATCCCGTGTTGCCCTGCCAATGCCGCGATGGAAACCCCTGGCTGTTGGCACGCTGAGGTCAACTCGGCCTTGAACTCAGGTGTGTAGGTCCGGTGGGTGCGCCGGGCTGAATATCTGGAAGTCTCTGGATCTGTGAGCATAGTGTCCACGGTGGTTGTCGTGGACACGATCTTGCGAGATTGCCGGCATCAATTCAACATGGGTTCACCGCGCGCTTACTGCCCATCAAAAACTTAGGCGGTTTATGATGAGGTATGTTTTGCCCCGCCAGTACATTGACTTCCAACTGGCTATACGCAAATGGAAGTTGCCCGAAGCCCCGCCCCGTGCGGGGTTTTTTGCGTCTGGCTCCTGACTGCCACATTCTCGGAGCCAAACACCAAAAACCGTAAGCGCGCGGTGAACCCATGTTGAGTTGATGCCGGCAATCTCGCAAGATCGTGTCCACGACAACCACCGTGGACACTATGCTCAAAGATCCAGAGACTTCCAGATATTCAGCCCGGCGCACCCACCG
>CAJBVC010000321.1 GCA_903958915.1 uncultured beta proteobacterium | reverse complement strand
TCGGCACTATTCTGGACAACTTTAGAAAGGCAGAAAGCTCAAAAAGAACCGTGAAATCCAGCCAACTGTTTGGGCTTCCGCCTGTGTACCGCGACCGCGGGACTCGACCCGCACATTGGCGACCTGGGTGGAGCTCACGATCGAACCGGGCTGCACCAAACGAGGGTCGACAGTTCCAGAAAATCGCAAAACATCCACGTTGTGGTTGACGCCAATCTGCTTTTCACCGGAGACTACCAGGTGCCCGTTGGGCAACACCTCAATCACCGTCGCCGTAATGGAACCGGAGAAAGTATTGGCGCTTTCGGTGCCGCCCTTGCCTGAGAACGAGTTATTGGTGGATGCGCCCACCCCCAGTTTGGCTAAGTCAGCAGGAGGCTGCAACGGCAAAGCGGTCACTTTGGCATCAATGGATGAGTTGCGATCCACGGTAGACGTCGATTTCTGACTGGCAGAAACGTTTTCCACAATCTGAATCGTCACCGTGTCGCCCACCATCCGGGCGCGCCGGTCTTCAAAAACAGGGCGGTAGGTTGCCGCTTGAAACAAACTACCGTTGGTCGGACGGATGGCCTGGTTGATGATCGCCGGAGCAGGGTTCACTTTCGGTTCAGCAAAATCCACCACCACTTTTTGTGGAAGCGACTGGCACGCGCAGCACAGCAGCGATACCGCCACAGGTACCGCGGTCCTGCGAATCCAACCAGCAGAATTGGCTTGCAACAGGAGCTTAGTCATGGCAGACCTCACAGTTGACCAAGCTTTTGCAGCATCTGGTCAGACGTTTGTATGGCCTTGGAGTTCATTTCGTAAGCGCGCTGTGTCTGGATCATGGTCACCAGTTCCTGCACGACATTCACGTTGGAAGTTTCGACAAACCCCTGTACGAGGGTGCCCAAACCATTTGCCCCGGCGGTGCCGGCATTGGGCTGACCTGACGCCGCGGTTTCGGTGTAGATGTTCTGCCCGCGAGGCTCAAGCCCGGCTGCGTTGACGAAATTGGTCACGGAAATTGTCCCCACCGGCTGTGGCGCCACGTTGCCGGGAATGGTTACCGACACGTTCCCATCCTGTGCGACCGTGACGGAGGTCGCGTTGGTCGGGATGGTGATGCCGCCAGCCACGGGTAGTCCGCCCGATGTCACCATGCGGCCCTGGTTGTCAATCTGAAATGCACCGTCACGGGTGTAGCCGTTGGAGCCATCGGGCAGGGTGACCTGAAAGAAACCGTTTCCCTGAATCGCAACGTCCAGATTGTTGCTGGTCTGCTGGAGATTTCCCTGAGCAAAGTTGCGGCTGGTGGCGACGGTGCGCACACCAAGACCGACCTGCAGGCCGGTGGGCAACTGCGATTGCTCGGATGTATTGGCGCCGGCCTGGCGCAGATTCTGGTACATCAGGTCTTCGAACACTGCATGCGATTTCTTGAATCCATTGGTGGAGACATTGGCCAGGTTGTTCGAAATGACATCCAGCTGCATTTGCTGGGCTTCCATGCCGGTCTTCGAGATCCAAAGGGAGTTGATCATGGTACTTTCCTGCTAATTCATTTGGCTGGCGCTTAGCCCTGGAGTCCCAGCAGTTGTCCTGCGGAACGGTCATTGGACTCGGCGGTTTGCAACAGGCGCATCTGGGTCTCAAACTGACGAGCGGCTTGAATCATGCCTACCATTGACTCAATGGCATTGACGTTTGAGCCTTCCAGTACGCCTGTTTGAACTCGGGCGGTATCGTCGCTGTTGAGGGGGTCACCCGACAGTGCACGGAAAATGCCGTCGTCGCCGCGCTTGAGCGGATCTTCTGCGGTCGGCGTCACCAGCTTGAGCTTGCCAATCGTGTTGGCGGGCTGGGCCCCCACCTTGGCGCTGATGCCGCCATCCTGAGCGATCGTCAACGCCGCTCCGGGAGGAACTGAAATGGGAGAGCCATCACTGGACAAAACTGGCAATCCATTGCCCGTTACCAACGTGCCATCGGTAGAGACTTCAAAATGGCCGCTGCGCGTGTACCCCTCGTTGCCATCCAGCCCCTGAACTCCAAACCAGGCATTGCCGACCGCCATGGCATCCAGCGCGCGGTCGGTGCGCTGGGCCGGACCCGCCTTATCCGAGTATCCGGCACTGGCTTCCAGCGAAAAAACGCGGGTCGATGCACCGGCACCTTGCAACGGAACGGCGCGATAGGTCGCCAGCTGGGAACGAAACCCATTGGTGGACGCATTGGCGAGGTTGTTGGACAGGATCGCCTGGCGATTTGCAGCCGCGTTTGCGCCCGACATTGCGGTGTAGATAAGGCGATCCATGGTCTATGCTCCGCGCTTAACGCAGGTTCACCAGGGTCTGCAACGCCTGGTCCTGGGTTTTGATCGTTTGCGCGTTGGCCTGGTAGGAGCGCTGCGCAGTCATCATGTCAACCAGCATGGCGGTAAGGTCCACATTGGACTCTTCCACCGCTCCAGGCCGAATCTCAGCAAATTGCCCGTCGCCCGGAGCACCTTGCAGTGCCGGGCCAGATGCTGCAGTTTCCACCCAACTGCCCCCAACTTGCGCCAGACCTTGTGCATTGCGGAAGTCGGCCAACGCGAGTTGACCACGGATTTGTGTCTGTCCGTTGGAATACTTGGTTTGAATCTTTCCAGTTTCTGTGATGGATACGCCGGTCAAGTTCCCCGCGGTGTAGCCATCCTGCTCGAGTTTGATGACCCCGAAAGCGGTGCCGTACTGCGTCGTTCCGCCAAGTTCGAGCGTCACAATGTTTGGAGCAATGGCGGGGTTGGGAGACTGAAGGGAGAGTTGAGGTTGGGGCGCTAACGGAATCATGTTGCCGGCCGCGTCGAAAGTAATCTGAAAAAGCGCGCCACTCGGCAAAGTCGATGGTGCGGTTGGCGTCAGACTGGCGCTGGGTAGCGGCAGAGGAGCCGCGATTACCAGACCGGTGGTTGGATCAGGGTTGGTGTATGTCGGGAGGTTGGTGTTGCCGTTGGCCAGATTGAGGGCGGTGTTCTTTTTGTCCAGTGCAAAGTCAGCAGCGTTCTTTGCGCCAACAGGCGCATCCAAAGCCAACGCGGCTGCTCCCGCAGTTATTGTTGTGGCATCAAAAACATCCCACTGGTCTGTCGTAATGGGGGGAACCGATGATGGGTTAGGGCCGGTGCGTACAAACGCGAGCGTGACCGGTGTTTCCAGACCCTGGGAGTCATACCCATTCAATGTGGTGCCGTAGGTGGAAATGGACAACGGTGGGTAGACATTGGCTGCAATGGGTGCACGCGCGTCAAGGTTGAACACTGTCGTAACCGTTGTCGTGGATTTGGCTGGTATCGGAGCGCCTGCGGGAATGGACATTGGTATGGCAGTGCTGCTCGTGACATTGCCGGTGGAATCTGTTGGGAAACCCATGATGCCCGCACCGTTATTGGCCACCAGGTTGCCTTGCTTGTCCAGTTTGAATTGTCCGTCGCGCGTGTAGCCAGTGGTGCCGTCAATCTGTTTCAGTTGAAAGAAGCCTGCACCGTTCAGAGCCACATCCAGACCATTGCCAGTAACATTGATGCCGCCTTGGGTGAATTGCTGGGTTATCGCGGAAATGGCAACACCGATGCCGTCGGAGCTGCCGCCGCCGGAACCAACTGTTGAAGCGATCAGGTCTGCAAATTCAGCACGGGCGACCTTGTATCCGATTGTGTTGGCGTTGGCGATATTGTTGCCAATGA
>CAJBVC010000320.1 GCA_903958915.1 uncultured beta proteobacterium | reverse complement strand
CACATTGACATGTACTTGAAGGCGGCTTGATCGCCTCAGCAGTACGCAATTGGGGTCAACTTTACAAAGTGTCCGATTTTCGGGGCATGGGCACATTTAGCCAGCATGGAAATCCTTGGGCCGGACAGAATCGACAAACCAGTGTCGACGTTGGCAATGGTTCCAAAGACCGGTGCGATCACCAGGGTTGGTCGCCAAGCCTATACCTTGATGATGTTTGTCGCCCGTGAACAAGGTGCTGAGGACGACAGTACTGGATTGTTCGGTGCTCCATTGAACGCGGTCATCCGAGGTTACGACGGCTCAGCGGGATCAGTCAAAGAACTGAAAAAGCACCTGCTTTCCATGGTGACGCATGTGGTTGAGTGGCAATCACCGTCACCTGGAGAAACAGAAGAGTGGGGCGCATGTGGACTGCTGTCGCAGGTCAATCTAAAAAAGAAAAATGGGGAAAACTGGATCTATTGGGCTTACCCACCAGCACTGCGACAGGAAATGCTTTTTCCATTGCGATATGCACAGATCCTTCGATCCACCATAGCCCAGTTTCGTTCTCACGCTGGCCTGGCACTTTATGAAATTTGTGCGCGCTACAAGGACAACCCATCGCACTTAACCAGCAAACAGCATTGGAAGTGGTGGCTCCCGGTGTTGACGGGTAAGCCAGTCCCAAATGAAATCAAGACTGAATACCGATTCTTTAACCGCGACACGATCAAGCCGGCCGTAGAAGAGGTTAATGAAGTTAGTGAGCTTATCGTGACTGCACACGAATTCAAAGTTGGCAGAACAATTGAGTACATCCAATTTGAAGTCAGGCTCAAGCAGGAAGAGTCATCCAAAAAGAAATATGCCATCGACCTAAGCAAAGTTGCCCGTGCAATTCAGCTTGGAATCGATGCAGAAATAGCTGAAGACCTATTTATTCGACACGGAGAATTGGCTTTTGCCAAAGCAATGGAGCGATTGGAGGCACGCTTGGCTATGCCAGGCATGCCAATCCTTTCAAGACATGCGTATCTGAAGGCCCTCTTGACTGGGAAAGCTGTAGATAAATCGTTGCCCGCTGTTGTCAACGTATCTCCATCTGAGCAAGTCGTTCCGCGGTCGGAAGCTCTTGGTTTACAAGCGCAGGCAAATTTACGTAACCGTGAGGCCGAAAAACTGAGGATCGTTCGATCAGAAATTGAGGAACTGAATCCTGCGGCGCTTGCACAACTCTTGAGTGAACTCAAACTGAATTTCGTTGAGCGCAAAGTGTCGCAAGCAGTTATGAAAAGGTTGGACGAAGGGAAATGGGAATCAGCGTTGATTATGGGTGAGCTAGTACGTTTCTATTGGAAACGCACAAGAGGGACAGACTGGACTGCCCCAGAACCATTGCCCAAGGTCGAAAGAGTAGAGCAGGCAGGATTGTTTTAAAACAATTTGGTTTTCTGACCTGATTCAACTGATGCCTTCCAAGGCGGCATTGGAGCAAAGTCCTTGGCCTGAGGGCGTCGAATTGGAAGCGGGTGATGTTCTTGCGGACGGATGGGGGAGGGCGCTCCTGAACCACATTGCACTCCTCAAGCTTTGTCCATCTTCAAAGGCAATTCAGCCGTGGCGCCAACGATTCGATGTACTCGTGCAGGATAGATATTTGTACTTATCTATATATTGTTTAAGGTTGAGAGCAAAGGAGGGCGGTTCAACGAGTACACAAGCAAAGTTGACCTTACTTTTGCAACTGAAGTTGACCCTAGTGCGGGGCGAAGATCCAGCTAACCGTTTTGGTCGGAACTGTCGAATTTGAGTCGCAGGGGACAAGACAACGATCTGGCCATGGTTAGTCCGGTTCTTTGCGACATTTAGGGTTATCTTTAGTTGCAATCCACAGGGTCAACTTTCGAGGGACCGCTGGACGTCAAGAATGGCCGAAAAGCGAGGCCCTAGGAGCGTGGGCCAGGGACTTGTTGACCCTAGAACTGGGGTCAGCTTTAGTGTTGTCAACGGTGCGTGCTAAAAAAAGTGGCACCGAGGCACCACTAAATACGGGGCATTACTGCGATCCGCACCCTTAATATTGTTCTTGTTTCCCTACTACCTCCTCACTCCACCTTGAACGCGAATTCCTGAACTGCCTTGGTTTCGTCAGCCCCTGACACACACTTGTATTGCATCATTGCATTACGTACCGCTGCATGAAACACGCGTGGTCCGGAAAGTATGGTGACCTCTTGGACCGCACCGTCCTTGATTGTGACTTGCGCCTTGACCACACCATCAACCCCGTCCTGAAGTGCCTTGCGAGGCATTTCCGGCGCGACCTGCGTGGGACAAGCCACGTTGATATTGGGTTTAGCTGGTGCAGCTTTCACAACCGGTGCTGGCGGTGGTGGTGGCGCAATCTGTACTGGTGCCGGTGGTGGCGTGGCGGTGGATGCAATCGACACGGCGGACGTCGTGGTCGGCGCCACATCAGGCGGCGGCACAAACGGTGGCGGCGGTGCTTCAGATTTCGGTGCAATCGGTTCAGGAGGCTTGATCTCCTTGGGCGGTGGCGGTGGTGGTGGCGGGATGATCACTTCCTGAATCATCACGGCTTCGAGTGGCTTCTTGATCGCCGCAAGGACATTCTTGGCGGTACCTGTGATGATGCCGTAGAACAAAATGATGTGCAAAACGATAACAATGGCAATGCCCTTGTAGCGTCGCGAGGGGTCTTTTGGCTTATAGACCGGATGCAGCCCCAGAGTATTCATTGTACGAACTGCTCGCT
>CAJBVC010000319.1 GCA_903958915.1 uncultured beta proteobacterium | reverse complement strand
TTTGACCGCCTGACGATCCGCTACTTCTCCCGCCCGGCTAGCACCTGTTGCCGCACCAGCTCGACGGCAGTGTCTTGCGCCCGTCGCTAGGAAAGGGCACCCATAGAATGCTGATTTTCAGGCAAGAAAAATCCAGAAAAGTAGTACGGGCATTTCGTACTACTCTTGCTATGCTTGTTGTAGCAAGGAATCAATGCTACAAAGGCTTAGATGGTGGAGGAGAGGAGGATCGAACTCCCGACCTCTGCATTGCGAACGCAGCGCTCTCCCAGCTGAGCTACCCCCCCAAAGTGTTGATGAGTTTAGCAACTTTCAGCAATTTGGCAAAGGAAGTTTCAAGTGCCGCAGGCGCTACGCGTGGGCAACTGTGTGAGCCAGACCCAGTGAAATTCCGGATGCAATGAACACCACGACTTTCCCAGCCTATTCGGGCGATGCCAGCGGACGCCCCGAGCACGTTTCAGTAGAGTGGACTCCCCTGTCGCATGGACTGCGTCGCTTTGTACTGCACAGCACACAAGCCCAGCGAGACAACACGCCCAGTGAGCGGACCGTGGACGAGTCGCCTGGCAGTCCTCAGTTGCATACGGGCAATCTATTGTTCGACGCATTGTTCGCGATGGCGCTGGACGATGCCCGACTCGACAGCGTGAGCGAAATCCGGGACCAGGCCTACAACGATGGCCGTCCCATCCCTTGCGAGTGCTTTCAGACGGGCGAGAAGTGGCCCTACGTCTGGACCCGCGATGTGTCGTATGCCGCGCACTTGGCTTTGGCCTGGCTGGACCCGCGGCGGGTGGTCACTTCGCTGTTGTTCAAGACCAGTGGTTGGCGCGAGGGTGTGACTCCCCCTGATGCAATTTCCACGGAAACGACACAGATCGTGCAGGACACGGGATCGGGTGGCAGTTGGCCGATCAGTACCGATCGCGTCACCTGGGCCTGGGGTGCTGAAGCGGTTTTGAATTCCCTGGCTGGCGAAGATCGCACGCTATTTGCCACGAAGGCTTTGGCTGCCCTGCGTGGCACTTTGGAGGCCGATCGACTGGCGGCCTACGATGCGGCATCGGGCCTGTATGAAGGCGAGCAATCGTTCTTGGACTGGCGCACCCAGAGTTACGCGCCCTGGATTGTCAACAACCTTGCGCACATGGCGGCCAGCAAATCCCTGTCCACCAATGTTTCGCACTACCAGGCCCTGCAATTGGCCGCGCAATTGGCAGGTGAAGCAGGGGACGCTGCCCTTGCAGAACGCTATGGCTGCTGGGCTGAGGGCCTGAAGTCTGCCATCAACCAGGTATTCTGGCTGGACGATGTTCAGCAATATGCCAGCCTCACGACCGACGACACGCCACCAGTGGCACTTCACCAGTTTGATTTGTTGGGTTCCGCTCTGGTGGTGCTTTCGGGTGTAGCGCCACTACAGCGCGCCATCGAGACGCTGGCGCGTTACCCGCATGCACCGTTCGGAGCGCCTGTCCTTGCGCCTCAACAACCCCACGAGCATGTCTACCATAACCGTGCCATCTGGCCATTTGTCACGGCCTATGCGCTGCGCGCGGCAGTTGCCACCAAGAATCCAGCGATTGCCTCCAATGCACTGAACGCATTGGTGCGGGCTGCGGCGTTGAACCTGTCGAATATGGAGAATCTGGAATGGCTGACGGGAAAGCCGCAATTTGACGATGGCCCCACGGTCAATTCACGACGCCAGCTGTGGTCGGTTGCAGCCTACCTGTCAGCAGTGACTGAAAGTGTGTTTGGCCTGCAACTGACCGCGCTGGGATTGCATATAGCGCCGTTCCTGACCGCAGCGGCGCGGCACACACTGGGGCAGTGCGAGATCGCCGCGCTCTCGGGTTTTCGGTATCTGGATCGCACGCTGTCGATCACATTGCGATTGCCAGCCGAAGCGCAGGGAGAGCAAACGACCGGCCACTACCCTGTGACCCTCGTGACAGTCAACGGGCATCCCGTGGTTGGCCCGATAACCAGGCTGCAACTCAACGCGAAATCCAACCACATTGAAGTGTATTTTGATACGCTGGTACCTGGCGACTCCCGAATCGTGTGTGTTCCTGAAGTGGACGCGCTCAGCCACCATGACGCGCGGGTATTTGCGCCTCTGGCCCCCGTGGTGCAGTGCCTGCGACGCAACGACGGAGCCGTGGAAATCGCCATTGATCCCCCCAGAGACGCGACCGAGCGTCCACTGCATTACGACATCTACCGCAATGGCCACCTTGCCGCCGCTCAGGCCACCGGTCTGACCTGGGTTGATCCACAGCCGGTCACCCGAGGTATTCGGCACCGCTACGCGGTGCAGGCGATCGACCTCCGAAACGGACACCGTTCCCACTTTTGTGAACCGATCTATGTTGAGGAGGGTGCATTGCAAAGCGTTCAACCGGGCGAAGTCTTTTCTCTGCCAGAGGGTGGACGCTTTGCTTTTGAGTTGCTCTACGACAACCACGCCTGCGCCATCAACACCGGCATCACCAACGCCGTCAAGGTTTTGGTCGTTTTCACAAAGGATGGGCGCGAAGTAACGCGCGGGGTGGTGCAGATGCCGCACATTGAAGCTCAAGCGGGGAAATTCCCCCTGCGACGGTCCACTTCTTTGCAAGCGGAGCTACCCAAGGGGGACTACCGTGCCGAGTTGCTGGACTTCTTCAATATGAGCTACCTGCAGGCAAATGCATGCTACAGCGGACCTGGAGGCACTGGCGGACCCCTCAACGATGCCCATGTGGAAGCATTGCTGGTGGTTGCGCTCCCCGATACACCCTGAAGTCTGACGCATGCCCGTGGCTCGTATTTCGGCCGCCTGCTTTCGTCGTTTGTCGCTTTTCTCTTTGCGTAGTTCCCGCGCCTTCCTAGACTACAGCATCCAGTAACTTCTGGAACGAATTTATGGAGACATCACTTGCTTGAACGATTGAACCGGTGGAATCACGCATGGGAAGATGAAATTCTGGCGGTGCTGGCTGACCCGTCCCTCGCATCGACGGTAGCCCCCGGATATCGACGCCTCACAGCCCAGCGGCTAGCGAAAATGTCGGCTATCGAGCGCCAGCAACTACGTGATTTTTCCCTTGCCTACCGGGGCGCCAAAGGAGCCATCGCCATCGGCAAGCTGGTAGTCCTTTTCTGCCTGATGGGGATAGCTTTGCATCTTTCATCCCCGGCCAAATTCGGCGTGGTCGAATCCCTGTTGTTGAGCAACCTGTTTGGGATATCGACCGCTTTCGGACTCGTCAGTGTATGGTTCAACTACCGGCGGTTGCCACGCCCTGGCCTGCGATCTTTTCTCCTCATTGCCGGTCTTGCTACGCTGGGCGCGGCTTTCGGAGGGGGCCTGGTCGGCGTGATGCATGACAAGCCACTGATGGACATGATGGAAAAGATCGGTCGCAGCGCGGTACTCGCTGGTTTTGGTGCCGGAGTTGTTTACACCATCATTCACAGCATTGTGGCGGGGTGGCGCAATCGGGAATACGAGCTGCTCAATACCCAATTGCAACTGCAGACGCAGCAGGAACGGCTTTCCCGAGAAGTCACGGAGTCCAAGTTGCACATGCTGCAGGCACAAATCGAGCCGCACTTTCTGTTCAATACGCTGGGCGCGGTGCAGCAACTCGCGCAAACCGAGTGCCCGCAGGCAGCGGATCTGACCGCCAATCTCATTACCTTCCTTCGCGCCAGTCTGAGCGAAATGCGCAATGATCAGGTGACGCTGGCCAGCGAGTTCCGGCTGGTCCAGGCGTATCTGCAGGTGATGAAGACGCGACTGGGATCCCGCCTGGAATTCACACTGGAACTGCCTGCAAACCTGGAAGCCGTTCAGATCCCCGGAATGCTGCTTCTGACCTTGGTAGAGAATGCCATCAAACATGGCATTGAGCCCAGTCTACGCGGTGGATCCATTGAGGTGCGCGTCACGCTGGCCGACGCAACGGTGAAAATCGAGGTTTGCGACGACGGTGTGGGACTTTCGACCACACCCACTCCGGGAGTGGGACTTGCCAATGTGCGGGAGCGGCTGCAGCTTGTCTACGCAGGCCAGGCTTGCTGCACTTTGGCGGCAGTCGAGCCCCGTGGCGCCATTGCAACCCTGAATGTTCCGCTACAGATGAACGGAGAAGCCGCGTGACGACCACCCTTTTGATTGCTGAAGACGAGCCCTTGATGCGTGAGCGCCTGCTGACGATGCTGCAAACATGCTGGCCCCAGGCACACATCGCGGCGGTGGCCGAGAATGGGAACGACGCCTGGGATGCGTTTCTGGAACATGAGCCTCAGGTGGTGTTTCTGGACATCCGCATGCCGGGCATGTCAGGGCTGGAGGTTGCAGAACGCATTGGCAATCGGGCCCACATTGTCTTCGTCACCGCGTACGATCAGTACGCTGTGCAAGCCTTTGAAGCCGGCGCGGTGGACTACTTGCTGAAACCGGTGGAGGCTGCGCGTCTGGAAAAAGCCGTTGCGCGCGTGCAAGAAAAACTCACCGGTCCACCAGCAGCACTGCAGAGCATTCTGAGTCAGCTCAAGGCGGCCTTGCCCATGCCAACTGCTGAGAAACTCACCTGGATTAAGGCCACTGTGGGCAAACAAATCAAGTTGATCGATGTCAGCGCGGTGCTGTACTTTCAGTCAGACACTAAATACACCCGGGTGGTACTGCCCGATTACGAGGCCTTTATTCGTACCCCGATCAAGGATCTGTTGAGTGGACTGGATACCAACCAGTTCTGGCAAATTCATCGCAGCACAGTTGTTAACGTGAAAGCCATTGCGGCCGCGCAGCGGATTGATGCCGAACGCATGGAAGTCGTGGTCAAGGGCAACCAGGCCCGACTACCTGTCAGCAGGGCCTTTACCCACCTCTTTCGAGAATGAAGGCACCAGCCCGGGTGCTGCCGTAAATCAGTTGGTACGGCGCGGCGTCATCGGGCCACGTCCTTCGATGTGGCGGAAGTTGATGCGCCCTTTGGACAAATCATAGGGGGAGAGTTCCAGCGAGACGCGGTCGCCGGCCAGGATGCGGATGTGGTTCTTGCGCATTTTGCCGGCGGAATAGGCAATCAACTGGTGCCCATTTTCCAGCGTGACGCGAAAGCGGGTGTCGGGCAACACCTCGTTAACAACGCCCATCATTTCAATCAGTTCTTCTTTGGCCATGGTGAAGTCTCTTAAAAATGGATCAATCAGTGCGGGCGTGTATTGACACGCACCCAGTCAATGCCTTGAGCGACCGCGAACTGTGCCGCAGTGTCATGGCAGGGAAACTCATCTTGAAAGCGCATGACGCGGTCGGTAGATGCGCTACCGCGTCCGCTGGCGATGGACACCTGGGCTGCAAACTGGCCGCTGGCAAGCTGTCGGGGACATGCTGCGATACGGTATTTACCCATGGTGATAGAAGTCGGTTTTGTTGTTGTCGTAGTAAAAATCATCAAATCAAAATTAGGGCTTCGGGCCACTGGCCCATTACGCCCGAAAACAAATACTGGCACGCCCTCATGCCTCTACCCACCGGTTCGCTGGCCCACACCTTTTGGAAAAGGCAGAGGACCAGTTTGCGCCACGGCAGAGGCAACGCAACCAGGAGGGAAATTTGCTACACCGTGAGAAGAGGTAGCGCAAGCGCTGTTGATGGGCTGGATTGGTGTGCTCTCTGCCGGAGCTATGTGCGCAAAAGCAATAATGCCTGCACGCGTCCAATCGCCAAAAGCGACCGGCTAATGTAACACGAAGCGTGTTTCGGCGCGCAACGGTTATTTTCCGCTGCCGCATCTTATTTTCCAATGGTCACCGTCGTGCGCTTGCGCGACTTGTTTTTTGCACTGGAAGACGCACGCGGCTCCACTATCTGGGCAAGGGCTGCCGTCGCGTCCGCTCGCCGGGCACGCTCGACCAGTGCAAGACCGCGCACACGGGCAATGTCTTCATCACTGAATGGTCCGTTGACTCCCGAGATGGCCGCGAGCTTCATGCCATGCTTGAGTCCGAGCTGGTAGATCTCACGCACCTTCTCCCACTCAATGGCACGACCTACCGTAAAGTTCTCAAAACGGCCTTCCAATGCCAGCACAATGGTCTCGGCCAGACAGGCGTATGCCACCCCCTGCGGCAGGCCGATGTTCTTCATCTTCACATCACCCGGCAATTCAATCTCGCCGGACTCGACCACCAGCACATCCGGGCGTTTGGCCACTTCTGCGGCCGGTAGATCGAGCGGACGCGCGACATCGGTGATCACACAACCGGGCTTGACCCGCATGATGTCGAGCACCTTCTTGCCCGCGCCGGAGGTGGCTGTCACGATCATGTCCATGTCGGCAAGGTCGCGATCGGTGTTGGCAGAAAGAAACACCCGGGCGTGTGGTGTCTCGGCCAGTATCGATTCTTTCAGCGCCAAGAGCTTGGCAGTCTCGGGCGACACCAGATACACCTCCTCTGCGACACGGGTCAGTAAACGGGCGCAGACCGACCCGATGGCGCCCGTGGCACCCACCACCATGGCCTTGAACTCGATGAGCCCCTTGCTCTTGGGAGCTGGCAGCAGTTGCAACCGCAACAATGCGTCGTGGGCGGCCCACAGTGCCCCTGAGGCACTGTAGCTGTTTCCTGTGGTGATAGGCAGCGGCGCACGCTTGGCAACGGTGAGCCCGGCATCGCCTACCACCTTGGTAAATGCGCCCAGCCCCATGATCTGTGCGCCCAGGCGTTTGGCCATGGCAGCCGCATCGAGCAGACGGCGGTAGGTGAACTCGGGGTTGTGGCGCATGATTTCCTTAGGCGTGCCCCCAACCGAAATCAACCAGCCTTCGGCCTCTACGCCCGTGGGCGATCGGATGCCAGAGACTTTGGAATACACAAACGGCGGCGCATAGGCCATTGCTATTTCCAGCGAATTCATCAGCACCGGAGGCGACACTTGCGAGAGCAGTTCTATCGGTTTAACTTTCTTGAAATACTCCTGCGAAAGCGGATGGATCACAAACGCACACCGGTTGATGCGCCTGAAACCATTGGGATGAATAATGCGCGGCTCGAGTTTCAGTTCGCTGATGATTTCCAGATAATCGTCTTCCTGAATCGCACTGGGGTGTTTCCCGGTGGCCGCTGCGATCATCGCATCCAGCAGCGCCGGCCCCAGCACGTGGCCGGCCAGGAAGGGTGCACCGTCGATGATGGTATTGACGCCTTTGTCGCGTAACTGCGCAATGCGCTCATCGTTCACGGTCGATGTGATGATGGTCTTGCCTGCGAGCTCCTCCAGGCCGAATGCATCGAGCGCATGCACGGGCGCTACGATCACGGTGGCTTTTTGCATGGCTTTGCGCAGCACAAAGTGCGCCCACTCCTTCACCGGTCCTTTGGCGAGGACTGCTGGCAACGACCAATCCCGGACGTAATGGGCACCCGTGGCGTACAGATGCAGACCGTCGAGCGAGCCCAACAGTTTGGGAACCCCAAGTTGCAGCACCGGGTCGGCAAACTGCAGATTGGACGTGTACTCGGCCATGGATACCGCCAGCTTGTAATCGGTCAGACCAGAGAAAAACAGCACGCGGGCGTTGTTGAAAAAGTGCCCAAGATGCGTCTGTGCGTGGCGCACCGACCATTCCTGGAAAATGTCGCCCAATCGGCCACCTGTGGTGGCAGGAACCTCGGTCGCCACGGCTTTGAGACGCGCACTGTCTTTTTCGATGAAGCGGTGGGCACCCACCTTGTACCGGTCTTTGTGCACACCAATTCCGATGGCTGTGGCCTGATGGTCCCATTGGCGTATCAGCTTGATGGCAGCGGTTGTGCTGCCGTTGGTTCCTATGCGACGCACCCGCATCGTCTCGCCCAAAAAGTGGGTGGTGAACGTGAAATCCTGGTTGCTGGCGCCCAGGCTGATGTTGACGACTTCTTTCATGGCTATTTCAAACTTCAGAAAACAAGTCGAAATTTTTTCATCTTTGATCCCGAGTCAATACCGATTTGCTCAAACAATCGGCAGATTCTCATTTGTCCACGGCAGATGGGCAATCTTGCAACAGCTATAAAATTCATAGTGATGACCACTACGCTATCCACCCACGATACAACCCGCATCGATGACACCCGCATCGGCGCGGTACGTCCCTTGATCACTCCCGCGCTGCTGGAAGAACGCTGGCCCATACCCGATACTGCACAAATTCTGGTGGAGTGCAGCCGCAAGGCCATCTCGAAGGTTCTGCATGGCCACGATGACCGTCTGATCGTGGTAGTTGGGCCCTGCTCCATCCACGACCATGACCAGGCGATGGAGTATGCCCGGCAGTTGCAACAGCAGTCTTCTCTTTTTCAGGACGATCTGCTCATCGTAATGCGGGTGTATTTCGAGAAGCCCCGCACTACCGTCGGCTGGAAGGGGTACATCAACGACCCGCACCTCGATGACAGTTTTGCCATCAATCAGGGCTTGGAGATGGCGCGCCGCCTGCTGCTCGACATTCTCGTGCTGGGCTTGCCAGTGGCCACCGAGTTCCTGGATTTGCTCAGTCCGCAGTTCATCAGCGATCTGGTCAGTTGGGGCGCCATTGGGGCGCGTACGACGGAGAGCCAAAGCCATCGCCAGCTCGCCAGTGGTTTGTCCTGCCCGGTTGGCTTCAAAAACGGCACCGATGGCGGCATCAAGGTCGCCACCGACGCCATCCAGGCGGCGAGCGCAGCACACGCCTTTATGGGCATGACCAAGATGGGCCAGGCTGCGATCTTCGAGACGCGTGGAAATGATGACTGCCATGTGATCCTGCGCGGTGGCAAAGTCCCCAACTACGCCTCTGCCGATGTCGATGCCGCTTGCACCCTGCTGCGCTCGGCCGGATTGCGTGAACAGGTTATGGTCGATGTATCGCATGCCAACAGCAGCAAACAGCACCAGCGCCAGATCACGGTGGCCGGCGAAGTGGCACAACAGATTGCTGCAGGCGACAGACGTATCACGGGCGTCATGATCGAGAGCCATCTTCAGGAAGGCCGACAGGATCTCTTTCCTGGAACTCCCTTGCGTCATGGTGTTTCGATTACAGATGCCTGCATCAGCATGGAGCAGACCATACCCGTGTTGCAGCAACTTTCCAAAGCGGTGAGAGCGCGTCGGCTGAAGTCCTGATAATTGTGGGTCAAATACCTTTTTAGCGCCCGTCCTGTAAGCGTAGCCAGCTCATTTTTTTATAGCAATGAAACTCTGTATTCTTGACAACGACACCCTGGATTCCAATCTGGCACCGCGCTTTCACAGTTTCGGGCGTATGTTCATTGGTTTGTTTGAAGCAGCCGGAGCAGACTGGTCTTACGAGGTGTTCAACACCACACGCGGCGAATACCCGCAGTCCTTCGACGATTTCGATGCTGTATTGCTCACTGGGAGCCACGCCGATGCGTTTTCTGATGAGCCCTGGGTGGTGGAACTGCGTCGACAAGTCACGTTACTGCTGGAGCAACACAAGAAAATGGTGGGCGTCTGTTTTGGCCACCAACTGATTGGCATGTGCATGGGAGCCCGCGTAGGCCGTTCACCGCAAGGCTGGGGTGCCGGTCGCATGAGCTATGACTGGCATCGAACCGATTTGCCACACTTCGAAGACGCAAACCAGGTGGCGCTGCTGGCCAGCCATCAGGACCAGGTTTTAGAGCTTCCCAAAGGGGCGACGCTGGTGGCCAGCAGTGAATTTTGTCCGGTGGCTGCATTTACCGTGGGCAACGACGTTTTTTGTATTCAACCGCACCCGGAGTTTGTTGAAGATTTCAGTGCTTATCTGCTGAACAAACGCCGTGCAATTCTTGGTGAGGAAAAAGTTACTGCTGCTATGGCAGGTTTGCAACTCGGCCATGAGGGCACTCGCGTGGCACGCCTCATGGTGGAATTTCTGCAACCGCACGAAGGCTAGGTTCCTTCCGTGTGTGTCATCGCATGGAATTGGCAGCCCGATAGCGCAACACCGCTGGTGCTGCTGTCCAATCGGGACGAGTTCTATGCCCGCCCTACAAGGGCACTGCATTGGTGGGAAGTGAACGACAAAGGTCCAGGCATGCTGGGGGGGCGTGATCTTCAAGCCGGAGGTGGCTGGCTTTGCGTCAACAAAAACGGCCATCTTGCAGCAATCACCAATTTCCGTAGCGCTGACGCAGCCCGCGCGGATGCACCCTCACGCGGGGAGTTGGTCGCCAAATTCTTGCAGGGCACACGGTCCGCTCAGGAATATCTGGAAGCTTTGTCAGAAAGCGCCTATACCTACAACCCCTTCAACTTACTGGTCTTTGACGGCCAACGTCTGATGGGATTGGAGAGTCACCATGCGAAAATCGTGCAGTTGCCCACGGGTATTGGTGGTGTATCCAACGCAAATTTCAACACGCCCTGGCCAAAACTTGCGCGATTGCAAAACTGTCTATCCCTACAACTTCAAACCGGTTCGGTGCACGTCGAAACCTCGCTAGAGTTGTTGCATGACACGACGCTAGTGCCAGATAGAGAGTTACCGCAAACCGGTGTACCTCTTCCACTCGAACGTTCCCTGTCACCCGTATTTGTGTCGATGCCAGGCTACGGAACACGCGCCTGCAGCATCATTCAAATTCACAAAGACCGGGTTGACTTCACCGAGCAGACCGTTGGTGAAAACGATCCACAGGGAACGGTTGCTTTCAGCTTTTCAACACCCTGAACTCAGCGTTTGTCGGGCAATTCGATCTTGACTTCCAGCACTTCCAGATTGTCCTGACGTTCCAGGTTCAGCTTGATGTCTTTGGGATCGATCTTGATGTATTTGCAGATCACCGCCACCAACTCACGCTGCAACTCCGGCAAATAATCAGGTTGGGCCGCATTGCGACCGCTGCGCTCATGCGCAAGGATGATTTGCAGGCGTTCCTTGGCTACGCTGGCGGTCTTCTTCTTCTCGCCCAGCAGAAAAGAGAAAATAGACATGCTCTATTTCCCCCCAAACAGCCGCTTGAACAACCCCTGTTTAGGGGCTTCTGTAAAGCGCATCGGTCTGTCCTGCCCCAGAAAGCGGTCAATCACATCCTTGTAGGCTTCCGAGACGTCGCTGCCCTGCATATGCACCGCCGGAACTCCCTGGTTGGAGGCCTGCAACACCGATTCACTCTCGGGAATAACACCGATGAGCTTGATGCGCAGAATGTCCTTGATATCGTCAAGCGACAACATCTGCCCCTGGTCCACCCGAGCCGGGTTGTAACGGGTAATCAGCAAGTGTTCCTTGATCGGATCGGCACCCGTGATGGCGCGCCGCGTTTTGCTTGCCAGCATTCCCAAAATACGATCGGAGTCACGCACGGAAGACACTTCCGGGTTGGTGACCACCAGCGCTTCATCGGCAAAGTGCATGGCCATCATTGCCCCGGTCTCGATACCCGCGGGAGAATCACACACAATGTATTCAAAGTCCATGGCCGTCAGATCATTGAGCACCTTTTCCACACCCTCTTGTGTCAGCGCATCCTTGTCACGCGTTTGCGACGCGGCCAGCACATACAAATTTTCAGCCTGTTTGTCCTTGATCAGAGCCTGATTGAGATTGGCTTCACCCTGAATCACATTAATCAGGTCGTACACAACACGACGCTCGCAGCCCATGATCAGATCGAGGTTGCGCAGGCCGACGTCAAAGTCAATCACCGCCGTCTTGTGACCCCGCATCGCCAACCCGGTTGCAAAACTGGCGCTGGTGGTCGTTTTTCCAACCCCACCTTTGCCCGACGTCACCACCACAATTTTTGTCATTTCTTTCCCTAACTATTTGGATAAAGCTTCAATCAACAACTTGTCTTTTCCGTCGTTGCTCAAGCGAATTTGTGCTGCTTTTCCCTGCACCTCATCGGGCAGCGGATTCTCGCTGGTGCGGTAAACACCAGCGATTGAAACGAGTTCGGGCTCAAGGCAGGTTGAAAATATGCGTGCCTCAGTATTGCCACGCGCACCTGCCATAGCCTTGCCACGCAAGGGTGCGTACACATGAATGTTTCCATCAGCCACCACTTCGGCACCCTGGTTGACCATGGCCAACACAATCAGATCAGCACCGCGCGCGTAAATTTTTTGTCCAGACCGCAAAGGTTTGTCCACCACCATCGTCGAGGGTCCGGGCACCTCCCGCACCACTTCGCGCACGATCTCCTGCACCACCTGGTTCACCACAGGTACATCGACCGGATGGCGATGGTGGTGCACTTCCAAAGGGGCTTCAACCAAACCTACCTCAAGACCGGCAGCCATCCAGGCGCTGCTGGCACCCCGCATCGCCACTGGGACCAGATTGCAGACGCGCAGCACCTTGAGCAGGGGTACCAGATCGCTGACAGGCGTTGCCGCATCGAGCTGCGAAAAATCGATCACCAGGGCATCGTGGTCGAAAAAATCCGGACTCTCTCCGTCAGGGCCAAACTCCTTGAGGATGGCCTGAGACACCACATCCCAATCATCACAACGCAACAACAACGCTACCAACGGGAGTTGAGCGCTTTTAATTTCAAAGGAAACAGACATGCAAATCAGGAAACGGGAGAAGGCACCTTGGCGGCAACCGCAAATCTTACTTGATCGAAGGGCTGAAATTTATTCTTGCGGCTAGGGTTTCTCTACTCTCTTATCTTTCTTTTATAAATATAGATAGTAGTAGTAGGTAAGCATTGATAACTTCTGTGGAGAAACGCATTTTTTTAAAGAGAATCAACAACTTATGGTGCGTGAAGTGCTGTGGGGCTAGTGGTTTTGGGATGGTTGCCCAACATGAACAAGTTTGTGAATGTGTTCCAACTTGTGGATAACTGGGTGCTTGTGCAAAATTTATGCACAGGTTTGTACGTTGACAGCATGGTCAAGGACACGTGTAGAGTGTGAACCATGAAACTTTTCCTGCAGATTTTGGTTGTATTTCTGGTGGCTTGCGTGGTTTTTGCCGGCGCCGCGGTGTTTTCGACCTGGGCTCCTGATCGAACGGCACAGGATTTGTCGGCCCGCTGGGCCGTTCCACCGTCAAAATTTATGCCTGTCTTTGGGATGGAAGTGCATTTTCGCGACGAAGGGCCGCGTGACGATCCATTACCCATCGTACTGCTGCATGGAACTTCAGCGAGTCTGCACACCTGGGACGGGTGGGTGCAGGAACTGAAAGTCAACCGAAGGGTAATTCGCTTCGATTTGCCGGCGTTTGGATTAACCGGACCCGATCCCCACAACGACTACTCCATTGCAGCGTATGTGCGATTTGTGACTGCTGTATTGGACAAGCTTGGCGTGCAGAGTTGTGTACTGGCAGGCAATTCTCTGGGTGGACAGATCGCCTGGGCTACCACGGTAGCGGTGCCGCAGCGCGTGCAGCAACTGGTTTTGGTGGACTCAGCGGGGTATCCCTTTCAATCGCAGTCCATTCCGGTGGGCTTTCGTATGGCTCGAACACCAGGTTTGCGCGTGATTTTGGAACATGTTTTGCCACGTTCCATTGTTGAGAGCAGTGTGCGCAATGTGTATGGTGATCCGACAAAAGTAACATCAGCGCTGGTTGACCGCTATTACGAATTGGCCCTGCGCGCTGGCAACCGGCAAGCGCTGGCACACCGCTTTGACCAGGGTTTGAGTGCCGATGCATCCACCATCAAGAACGTGAAAATTCCAACCCTCATACTCTGGGGTGCGAAAGACCGCTTGATTCCCCTGGAAAATGGACAGCGTTTTGCGTCCGACATAGCAGATTCCAAGCTGGTGGTTTTTGATTCCCTGGGGCATGTTCCCCATGAGGAGGACGCCAAGGCCACGGTGGATGTGGTCAAGACTTTTTTGGGTAAACCATGATCGAGAAAAAACCCTTTGAAATTGCGCGTGAAACGCTTAAGCAACTGACCTCGCGCAAATTGGTGCCGACGCCGCTGAACTACCAGAATATCTATAACGAGATAGCGGGAGTTCCCCAGGTACCGCCGTTTCCTGCCGATTCCCTGAGGGAAATAGCCCAGGCACTACCAGCTAGAACTCCCGGTCAGCAAAAGCAGCGTGGTCTACTCGAATACGCCATTGACCGACTGAACTGGGACGGGGTCAAAACCGCGCTGGTAGCCTACGGAGGCTTTGTCCCAGCCAATGCGGGAGAAAGTGGATCAACGATTCCTGCCAGTCTGACGGCAGATGCCGCGCCGTTGACTGTGCCTGCCATTACTGCCGACTTTATGGCGCAGATTGGCCGACTGATTGAGTATGCCCAGCCAGCACTGGGTACGGATGATGAACGTTTCAGTGAACAAACGCGCGATCTGTTGCGTGCTTTGAAGCAGCCCGGTACCGATGTCGCAACTGCCAAACTGATGCTGGTGAATTACAGCCACCGCTTGTCATTTACGGCAGAAGACCAGTTTGAGATCAAGAACAGCCTGCTCAAACTGTTGCATTTGGTGTTTGAGAACATTGGGGAACTGAGTCTGGAAGAACAATGGCTCAAGGGCCAGATGGATGCGTTGAAAGACGCCTCGAAGCCACCACTGACCTTGCGTCGCCTGGATGACGTGGAGAAAAGACTCAAAGATGTCATCTTCAAACAAAAGGACGCCAAGGAGCGTGCGATGCAGGCGCAAAATGAGATGCGCCAGATGCTGGCAACCTTCATTGAACGACTGTCGCAGATGGCGCAGTCAACCGGCAATTTCCATGGCAAGCTGGTGGAGAACGCGCGCCAGATTGAGCAGGCCAAGACTATTGCAGAAATTGCGCCAGTACTGAAGGAAGTGGTGGGTGCCACCCGCAGCATGGCCGAGCAAAGCAAGACCGCCGGTGATGAATTGCTAGCGATGCGTGTGCGTGCCGATGAGACCGAAGCCGAATTGGTCAAACTGCACAAGGAACTGGATCGTGTCAGTGCGCAGGCCCGTCATGACCCGCTGACCGGAGCCCTGAACCGCAAGGGAATGGACGAGGCACTCGACAAGGAAGTCTCGGGCATGCACCGCAAGGAGTCACCATTGAGTGTGGCACTGCTGGACATCGATAACTTCAAGAAACTCAATGACACGCTCGGGCACGCCACGGGTGATGCGGCTTTGGCACACCTGGCGTCCGTGGCGCGGGATTGCATGCGCCCGCAGGATACGCTGGCGCGTTACGGAGGTGAGGAGTTTGTCATCCTGTTGCCCGACACGCCTTTGGACAAAGGCGTTGAAGCCATGACCCGTCTGCAACGCGAACTGACCAAACGGTTCTTTCTCGCCGGTGCAGACAAGGTACTCATTACCTTTAGCGCCGGCGTCGCACAGCTCGCTGCCAATGAGAAAGGTGCTGATGCCATCAAACGAGCCGACCAGGCGATGTACCTGGCCAAGCGGGCTGGCAAGAACCGTGTACTTGCTGCCTAGAACTTTGAAGGAAAACCATGCCGTATCTGATTCTTGGACTTGTCATCTTCCTGGGTGTGCATTCGGTGCGAATCTTTGCCGAAGACTGGCGCACCCAGCGCCTGTCGCAGATGGGCGAAGGCGCTTACAAAGGCGTGTATTCGATTCTCTCGGTGGTGGGATTCGCTCTCATCATCTGGGGATTTGGCATTGCGCGTGAAACACCGCAATTGCTCTGGACCCCGCCACTCGCAATGCGCCACGCAGCATCGCTGTTGACGCTGATCGCCTTTGTGCTGCTGGTGGCCGCGTATGTTCCCGGAAACGCCTTCAAGTCACGGCTGCACCACCCGATGGTGCTGGGCGTCAAGACCTGGGCGCTGGCACATCTGATATCCAATGGCAACCTGGCCCACGTCATTCTGTTTGGCTCCTTTCTGGCGTGGGGCGTGTTGGACTACGTGACTGCCCGCCGCCGCGACCGTGCCTTGGGAACGGTGTACGGACCGAGTAGCGCTGGAAGCACCGGTATCACTGCGGCCCTAGGGTTAGTTGCCTGGGCTGGCTTCGCCTTCTGGGGCCACGGACTGCTGATCGGCATCCGG
>CAJBVC010000318.1 GCA_903958915.1 uncultured beta proteobacterium | reverse complement strand
CGCTGCCTGTCCTGGGTTGGATTTCCACCGTCACTATGGGTGCAAAGTAACCCATCGTCGATACCAGACCCTTTATGTTGTTTGGAGTCTGCGTTACCAACCGTGAAAGTTCGAGTTCCGTCAGATCGTTCAGTGAACGAAAACGCACCAGATCAAGATGCTTTTGCAACAACTGGCGAATTGCTTCGGGCGCCTCTATCTCCAGCGCAAACGCTGCAACCTCGCGTTCAGATTGGGGTTCGATATCGAGTGACGCAAGCTCGTCTGCCACTGCCACGCAGGGAAACCAGGTCAGCGTCGCCAATAGAAAACCATAGATCAACCGCATTGCATTGGGCACTCTACTCCACTGTGACGCTTTTGGCCAAGTTGCGTGGTTTGTCCACGTCGGTGCCACGGGCACAGGCGGTGTGATACGCCAGCAACTGTAGCGGCACCACATGCAACAGCGGCGAGAGCGCGCCGTAATGCTCTGGCATACGGATCACATGCATGCCCTGTGCACTTTCAATGCGCGTATCGGCATCGGCCAGCACATACAACACGCCGCCACGGGCACGCACCTCGTGCAGATTGCTCTTGAGCTTCTCCAGCAGGGCATCGTTGGGTGCCACTGTCACCACCGGCATCTCGCTGGTGACAAGTGCCAGCGGACCATGCTTGAGTTCTCCTGCTGCGTAGGCCTCCGCGTGAATGTAGGTAATTTCCTTGAGCTTCAAGGCACCTTCCATGGCAATCGGGTAGTGCAAGCCGCGGCCCAGAAAGAGCGCGTTTTCCTTCTTCGCGAAGTCCTCAGACCATCCGATGATTTGTGGTTCCAGCGCCAACACCGCCTGCAACGCCGCCGGCAGGTGCCGCATGGCCTTGAGGTGCTGCTGTTCTTGCAGTTCGCTCAGCCGACCTTTGGCTTGAGCCAAGGCAAGCGTCAGCAGAAACAGTCCCGCCAATTGCGTGGTGAACGCCTTGGTGGAAGCCACTCCAATCTCGACGCCGGCACGGGTCACATAGGCCAGACTGCATTCGCGCACCATGGCGCTGGTGGCCACATTGCAAATGGTCAACGTATGGTGCATGCCCTGCGCCTGCGCATGGCGCAGCGCTGCCAGGGTGTCGGCAGTCTCACCGGACTGGGTGATGGTGACCACTAGCGTATGGGGGTTGGGCACCGACTCGCGATACCGGTATTCACTGGCCACCTCAACCTGGGTTGGCACCTTGGCAATACTTTCCAGCCAGTACTTCGCGGCACAGCCGCTGTAATAACTGGTGCCGCACGCCAGAATGAGCACAGAGTCTATTGTGGCGAACACCCGTGCTGCATTGGCACCTGGCGCGTGGTTCATTTGCTGGTCAAACAACTCCGGGACAATGCCCTCGATACCTTCCAGCGTATCGGCGATGGCACGGGGCTGCTCAAAGATCTCTTTCTGCATGTAGTGCCGGTAGGGTCCGAGCTCGGCCGCGCCACTGTGTGCGTGCACGGTTCGCACGGGGCGCTGCAGCGCGGAGACAGCCATCTGCGCCTTGTCAATGATCCAATATTTGCCCAGTTGAACATCCACCAGATCACCTTCTTCAAGGTACACGATCTGGTCGGTCACGCCGGCCAATGCCATCGCATCACTGGCAAGAAAATGTTCCCGACCGTCCTGCCCCACACCCAACACCAGCGGCGAACCCGCGCGCGCGCCCACCAGACGGTGCGGTTCGTCCTTACAGAAAACGGCGATAGCAAAGGCACCCTGCAACTGCAGCACAGCCGCCTTCACCGCGTCAAACAAGTCGCCGTCGTAAAGGCTGTCCACCAGGTGTGCGATCACCTCGGTATCGGTCTGGCTGGAAAACACATAGCCACGCGCCTCCAGTCGCGCTCGCAATTCGTCGTGGTTTTCAATAATGCCGTTATGCACCAGGGCCACGCGTCCGGGGCGTTGGGCGCCCTCTGGTCCCGGACCATGGCTAAAGTGGGGGTGCGCATTACCCACCGAAGGCGCCCCGTGCGTGGCCCACCGGGTGTGCGCAATGCCCAGAAGACCTTCCAGGCGATCGGCTCCGGCAGACGTTGCAGAGCCTTCAAGCTGGATGGCCAGCTCAGCCACCCGAGAAGTACTGCGCGCCCGACGCAGCCCCGATGCCGCAGGTTCGTCACTGTGCACGTAGACGGCGACCCCACAGGAGTCGTAGCCTCGGTACTCCAAACGTGCCAAACCCTGCACCAATACTGGAACCACATCACGACCCGATATCCCCGCCACAATGCCGCACATACGCCACTCCCAAAATTTTTGATACGGTCGATCGTAGGCTATTCGAATAGACATTTTATTTTCAATTTCACAATCAGTTGAACTAATATTTCATGAACGAGTGAATTTGGAATAATAGTTCATAATGATGATAATTATGGAACAATTATCTATTGATGTAATTGACATCGAACTTCTGCAACTCTTGCAAAGAGATGCGAGTCTGACCAACCAGGCATTGGCCAAATTGGTGCACATATCACCACCCACCT
>CAJBVC010000317.1 GCA_903958915.1 uncultured beta proteobacterium | reverse complement strand
GATAGTGGATGGCAAGTGGAAGGTGATCACCGAGTACGCCGCAGAAGCACCCGCGGCGCCAGCCAAGAAGTAATTCCATTTCGAAATCATCCGTGTCGTTGTTGCTTCGCCTTGTCGTGCCTCAGCACTGCCTGCGGCTTCGCGCCTAGACACAAAGGATTTGGAAACGGAATGAGGCACCCCTGTCGAACAGGGCCGAACCGCGGCGTACATCCGCTGCGACCGTAAGGCCCTCACTGACAGAGCACATCAAATCGGCTGTTCAGAGCCCCCCTTCCGCCCGGAGGGGCGGGAGGGGCTGGGGGAGAGTGGGGATGAAAATAGCTAAACGCAAAATTCGCCTCCAGCGCCCGCCAGTCATGCGTAACCAGCTATCAAATAAGTAGCATATGTAGTCTGCGGTTCAACGCGAAGGCGGCCGCGGCGGGTTGGGGTGAAAGCGCACCATCATGTGGCTGTCGACGTACTGACCATCGCGCAGTGCATAGCCACGCTGAGTGCCTTCAATTTCAAAGTTGAATTTGCGGTACAGGGCCATGGCGCCCATGTTGTCCGTGTAAACGCCCAGTTCCAGTCGCAACGCGCCAATCCAGTTGTCAGCGTAGTCGCACATCGCCTGCATCAGCGCGGTGCCGACGCCTTGCCGGCGCACCTGCGGCAACACCGAGATACCCAGCATCCACGCGTGACGGCGGCGGATATTAGGTCCCACCGGGTGTAGCCCAGCCGAACCCACCACATCTCCGTTCAGTTCTGCCACCAGAAGCAGGTCCGTCTTGCCCAAAGCATTCGCGTCAGTCAATCGCTGGCGCCACAATTCCTCGCTGGCAAAGGGCATTTGCATCAGCCCCGGGTACACAGCCGGGTCACCCATGATGCGCGCATAGGCAGCCGCATCGCCCACCACGGCACGACGCACGCTGATGGACACGGCAGGTGGACTTGTCAGTTGCATTGGTGTCAGGTCTTTCTGTGCTTTGGGCGCATGGGACGTGCGTGAGCCGCTACTCTTCTTGTAGCACTACGACACGATGTAAGCGCCTGCTCCGGTGGAGAGCAGCTTACCATCGGCCCCGAGAAATTCCATGCGGGTCGAGGCCACGCGCGAGCCCAGGCGCATGACTTCTGCGCGCAATTCAAAGTGCTCCCCGATGCCAGGGCGCAGGTAGTCAATGCGCAAATCAATAGTGCCAAGCTTCGAAAACCTGTGCAGACGCTGCAAGGGAGGTTCGTCCATATGGCGCGCGCCGATGGCCGACATCACGGCCACACCGCCCATGGCATCCAGTCCCGCGCTGATGACGCCACCGTGGATACGGTTAAAGCTGAAGTGACCCACCAGTTCGGGTTTCATGGCGATATGCGCCACCACTTTTCCAGGCGTGATGGAGGCGATTTTCAGACCCAACACCTGATTGAAGGTGATCAGGTCTTCAAAGATGTGCTTGAGTCCGTTGACAAACTCGGGCTCAAACTCGACGGCATCTGGATCTGCAGGGACGGTGGTTTTTGGCATGCAGCAGTATCACAGTCCTAGCTGACGGCTCGCCAACTCTTTCATGATCTCTTCGGTACCGCCGCCGATAGTCATGACCTTCACCTCGCGGTAGATGCGCTCGCACGCAGTGCCACGCATAAAGCCCATGCCACCCAAAATCTGTACCCCCTGGTCGGCACAGAACTGCATGGTCTGGGTGGCGTGGTTTTTCAGCAGGCATACCTGCGCCACCCACTCCGCGCCCTTGTCCGCCTAGTTACCCGAGTCGGCCCTGGCTGACACGGCGTTGAGCCAGGCGCGCGTGGATTCGATGCGCATCTTCATGTCCATGAATTTGTGGCGAATGACCTGATGGTCGATGATGGTGGAGCCAAAAGTCTTGCGCTGGCGCGCCCACGATAAGGCTTCGTCGTAACAGCACTCCGAAAACCCCAATGCCATGGCGGCCATGGAGAGGCGCTCACCGTTGAAGTTGGTGAGAATCATCTTGAATCCTTCACCTTCCTGCCCAACCAGGTAGTGCCTGGGTACCCGCACACCGTCAAAGCGTAGCTGTGCGGTGTCGGAGCACAGCCAACCCATCTTTTGCAGGCGGCTGCGCGACAAGCCCGCCGCATCGCCGGGCACCATCAGCATGGAGATGCCCATCGGGCCTTTGTTCTTCAGGTCGGTGCGCACGGCCACCGTGAACCAGTCGGCGCGCATGCCCGAGGTGATGAAGATCTTCTCTCCGTCGACCACGTATTCGTCGCCGTCCAGCCGCGCCGTGGTGCGCAGGGCCGACACATCGGTGCCGCCACCGGGCTCGGAGATGGCCAAGGCGGCGATCTTTTTGCCCGCCAGCACGTCAGGAATGACTGCACGTTGCAACTCTGGTGATCCATGCCGCACCAGCGGCGGCAGACCAATGTTGTGGCTAAACAGGCTGGCCATCAACCCGCCGCTTCCACCCACCCGCGCCAGCGTGGTGGTCAAGGCGTTGCGCAGGGCCCACGGTGCGGGCGTGCCGCCGAATTCCTCGGGGTAGCCGAGCGCCTGCCAGCCCAGTTCAGCTGCCCGCGCGTAGAGATCGCGAGGAAACTCGCCCGCCTCCTCCCAGGCGTTCAGGTGCGGCGCTACTTCGGTTTGAACGAAGCGGCGTGCCGCATCCTCCATATGGGTAATCTCTTCCTGGCCTATCGTGGTGTCGGTCATGGGTTGTCCTGAAAAATTTTGGGCGTCGTAGCACGGTGAAACCCGTCAAAGGGTTTGACTGCGGCACGCTCCTGAATCTTGGCGTCGGGTGTGCGCATCGGCCAGCCCATGCGCGCCTGCGGACGAGCACCGTCAATGCGCAGGGTGGTGCCGCTGATGAAGGCCGCTGCAGGGCTGAGCAGAAACACAATGCCAGCGGCAGTTTCGGCTTCGGTACCAAAGCGTCCGGCTGGAATGGTTTTGGCCATCTCGCGGATCATCGGCGCCACGGCGGCAGGGTAGTTGTCCATGCCACTGGAAGCAATGTAGCCTGGCGCGACGGCGTTGACCCGCACGCCCTTGGCGGCCCACTCCACTGCGGCGGTCTCGGTAAAGCTCACCATGCCGGCACGCGCTGCGCCACTGTGGCCCATGCCGGGCATGGAACCCCACATGTCAGCCACGATGTTCACAATGGCGCCGCCATGCTTGTTCATGTACTGTACAAACACCTCCCGCGCCATCAGGAACCCGCCGGTAAGGTTGGTGTTGATCACGGCTTCCCAACCCTTGGCGCTGATGGCCTCCAGAGGTGTCATGAACTGACCGCCAGCATTGTTGACCAGGCCATCGATACGCCCGTGGCGCTCGACGATGGCACCAACCAGGCTGCGAACCGACTCTTCCTGGCGAATGTCGCAGGCATCAAAACTGCAGAGACCGCCGTCCTGGGTGATTTCGTCGTGCACCGCCTGAAGTTTGTCCACCTTGCGACCCACCAGCACCACCTGCGCGCCCAATGAGGCCAGTTCATGGGCCGTGCAACGGCCAATGCCGGAGCCACCACCGGTGACCAGCACCACTTTGCCAGCGAAAAGAGCTGGCGCAAACACTGAACCGTAGGGCATTACGCTTCCTTCAGAAATAAAGCCATGGCGGCATCGGTCAGGCCACTGACGGATGCCCCTTTGCTGGCATCAAACCACTGCACCGACCAATTCAGCGCACCCAAAATCAGCAGCCGCGACAGACCCACCGGCGCCTGCAACTGCCCACCAGACTGCAGTGCCAGCAGCACGGGAGTCCAGAGCGACTCGTACTCCGCCACCAGTGCGGCCAGGGCCTTGCGCTGACCGGGTTGCAACGAGCGCCACTCGTACAACATGACAGGAACAAAGTCATTGCCCGGCCCGAGCAGCACTTCAAAATGTGCTTGTACCAGTGTGCGCAGTTGCGCTGCCGGCAGGCACCCGCGCGCAAGGGCCGTTTGCATCGCCAGTCGCTGGCGCGCCAGCGCCGTGCGCATGCCCTCCTCCATCACGGCATAGAGCAGCGCCGCCTTGCTTTTGAAGTGGTAAAAAGGGGATCCGCTTT
>CAJBVC010000316.1 GCA_903958915.1 uncultured beta proteobacterium | reverse complement strand
CCACCACCCCATTGGCGCCCAGCATGCCCACCGAAAAATCGGCAATGTGCATGGAACCACCTTTGCCGCCGTTGGTGCCATTGGCTTTGCCAAACAACTCGCACATCATGCGCTGCACGTCCGCACCCTTGGCCAGGGTGTGCCCGGGGCCCCGGTGCGTCGAGGTAAGGTAATCATGGTGCTGCAAATGGGCACACACGCCCGCCGCCACCGCCTCTTGCCCGGTGGAAAGATGCAGTGGTCCGCGAACCTTGGCGCTGCCATCTGCTGACTTGCCGTAAGCGCTAACGCCGCCCTGGCTGGCAAGTTCTGCCGCATTTTCAAATGCCCGAATGCGAACCATAGTGCGGTATAGGTCCGCCAGAACCTGAACGTCTTCTGTCAATGTATTTCCAGTCAAGTGAAGCCGAATCCGCTATTGAGTTTACCAACCGATTTCAGCGGTGCGCGCCACCAGCCAGGCCAGGCCTGCCGCACTGACCAGCGGGCTCAGGCGTGCACGCACGGTGGCGTGGTAGGCGTTGAGCCACTCCACCTCGTCGCTGCGGAGAAGGTCTTTCTGGATGCAGCGCGTGTCGATGGGGCAGAGCGTGAGGGTTTCGAACTCCAGAAAATCACCAAACGGCTCGTTGCTGGCGAACGGCACGTTCAAGACCAGGTTTTCAATGCGCACGCCCCATTGGCCGCTGCGGTACAGACCTGGCTCAATGGAGGTGATCATGCCGGGCTGCATCGCCATGTTCGCGTCTGGAATGGCTTTGGAAATGCTCTGCGGGCCCTCGTGCACGTTCAAAAAGTACCCCACTCCGTGTCCGGTGCCATGGCCGTAGTCCATGCCCTGCGCCCACAGAGGCGCACGGGCCAGTGCGTCCAACGCGGGCGACAGCGTACCCAGCGGAAAGCGCGCACGTGACAGGCCGATGGTGCCCTTGAGCACCAGCGTGTAGTCGCGCTTCTGCGCTGCGCTGGGCGTGCCGATGGGCCAGACGCGGGTGATATCGGTGGTGCCACCGGGGTACTGGCCGCCGGAGTCGATCAGCAGCAGTCCATCGCCTTCAATGACGGCATGGCTGGCTTCAGTGGCGCGGTAGTGCGGCATAGCACCATTGGCATTGAAGCCGGCAATGGTGTTGAAGGACAGGCCAACAAAGCCGGCTCGCTTGGCGCGCTCTGCTGTCAGACGCTCGTCGATGGTGAGCTCGGTGATGCGCTCTTTGCCCTGCGCGGCTTCAAACCAGGCGTAAAAGTCGCACATGGCGGCGCCGTCCTGCTCCATGGCAGCGCGCACATGGGCGGCTTGCGCATCGCTCTTTCGGCTTTTGAGAAAGACACTGGGGTTGGTTGCCTCCACCACCTTAACCGCAGGGGCTGCACTTTGGCGCAGGCCCAAGGTCACGCGGCGCGGGTCAAGCAGCAGCACGGCACCATCGGGCAGGGCGGCCAATGCTGCTCCAGCCTTCGGGTAGTCCTGCAGCAGCACTCCGTCGGACTTCAGCCGCTCAGCCAACTCAACCGGCACTTTGCCGTTCGCCACAAACAACGTTGCACTAGTGGCGTCAATCAGCGCATGGGCCAAAAACACAGGGTTATACGACACATCCGAGCCGCGCAGGTTAAACAACCAGGCAATGTCGTCCACAGTCGAGATGAAATGATGGCTGGCGCTTGAGCGGGTCATGGCGGCACGCACCTGCGCCAGTTGGGCGCTGCGCGGCGCGCCGGCAAAGGCTGCGTCATGCTCGTACACCGGGGCTTGGGGCAGGGGGGTCCGGTCGGGCCAGATGTGGGCCACCACGTCGACATCGGTGCGCAGGGTAGCGCCCACCTTGGTCAAGGCATCGCGCAATTGCTGTGCGGCGGCCAGCCCCAGAACAGCGCCGTCCACACCCACCGCTTGGCCGCCCGCCACTTGGTTGGCCAGCCATTGCACATGCTGGGTGGAGGCTCCGGTTTCGATCTTGACCAGTTCAATGCCGCTGCCCGCCAGCTCGGCCTCGGCCTGCGCCCAATAACGGCTGTCGGCAAACAGGGCCGCGCGGGTTTGCGTGAGTGTCAGTGTG
>CAJBVC010000315.1 GCA_903958915.1 uncultured beta proteobacterium | reverse complement strand
GGTGACGAGACGGCCTCGCGCTTTGTTACGCAATTGGTGGGTCTGTTGAGCAAGATTTTTGAACAGCACCACGGTCGTGTCGTCAAGGTTCTTGGGGATGGATTGTTCGTCACCTTCGCCATTGAAGGTGAAGCCCTTGCCGCCTGTATCCATGTGCAAAACCATTTGCATGACAACAGCATTCTTGCCGGCGGCAGTGGTTCTCCGGTGGAAATGCAAATCGGGATGGAATCTGGCGAGGTAGTGGAAATTGATGGTGACTGCTTCGGGGATACCGTCAATTCGGCGGCGCGCCTGGCCGACCTGGCCGGTGCTTCCCAGATACTCACCACGGAAAATGTGTGGAAAGCACTGATACCGGTACAGCGGGCGGTGCTTCGCAGCATGGGTCCCATGTATTTGCGCGGCAGGGCCGAGGCCAGCCATGTGTACCGGGTCGAGTGGCAAGCGGGTGCGGACGGCGATGCCACGATGGTGGGTCGGTCCATGCATGTGGCGCAGCGCAAGGAGTCTCTGGAACTGTCCTTTGGGGCCAAGACGGTGCGCATGGAGCCCCAGATTGGCAGCCTCACGCTGGGCCGCTCGCCTGACGCGGCGCTGATGGTGAATGACCCCCGGGTATCGCGCCAGCACGCAGCACTGGAGTGGCGTGGCGGTCAGTTCATTCTCTCGGATGCGTCCAGTTATGGAACCTGGGTCTACCTGGGTGACCAAAGTGAAGCCATGGTGCTCAGGCGAACCGAGTGTTACTTGGTGGGTGCCGGCGCTATCGTTCTGGGATGTGCCCGCGATGACGAGAATGCACCTCTGATTTCGTTTTCCATCAAGTCCAGAGGCCCCGCGCCATGAGTCTGCAGAAATTGGGTCGATACGACTTGATTCGGGTCCTGGGCAAGGGCGCTATGGGATTGGTGTACGAAGGACGGGACCCCAACCTGGACCGCCGGGTGGCCATCAAGACCATCAAGGTGGAAAATCTTTCTGAAGAAGAAGCCGCCGAGTACGAGGTGCGGTTCCGTACCGAGGCGCGCTCCGCTGCGCGCTTGCAGCACCCCAATATTGTGAGTGTCTACGACTCAGACCGTGATATCGACATTGCCTATCTGGTAATGGAGTTCATCCAGGGAGAAGACCTCAAGCACCATCTTGACAAAGGTGTTCGCTATTCGCTCGAACAGGCCGCCGGCATCATGAACGACTTGCTGTCGGCGCTGGACTATGCCCACCGCCAAAACATAGTGCACCGCGATGTCAAGCCGGCCAACCTGCTCATTGAGCCCAGCGGCCGGGTCAAGCTTACGGATTTTGGTGTTGCCAGAATCCAGGATTCGGGGGAGGCCACGCGGACCCAGGGGACCATGGTGGGTACACTCAAGTACATGTCGCCCGAACAGGTGCAGGGGCTTCCCGTCGACTCGCGCTCCGATCTTTTTGCGGCGGGCATTGTGTTGTACCAGTTGCTGACCGGGAAAAGGCCGTTCGATGGCGTTGGCGACTACGACATCATTCAGCAGATTATCAGCAAACCGGTGGTGCCACCCTCGAGCTTCAGCCCGAATCTGCCACGCCAGATTGACGACGTGATCGCGCGTGCGCTAGAAAAGTCGCGGGACCGGCGCTACCCTACGGCCCAGGAGTTCAATGCAGCATTGCAGGCTGCAGCGAAGTTTGCCTCGGACCCCACCATAGCCCCCCCGGCAAACAGGGCGCAACCCGGCCCCAATGCGACCTGGACGAACACTCTGGTGGCGGGCGAAGCGCTGGTCAATACCAATACCGGTGGGAGTGCGGCAGTGTCCGGTTCCACGGTCACGCAGGAAGTCGAACTCGTTTACTGGAAGGAAGTGAAAGACTCGGTTGATATTGACGACTTCCATGATTTTCTCAGCAAGTTCCCTACAGGGATCTATGCCGATTTGGCGCGAAGACGTCTCAAGCGCCTTGCCGTTGTCGCAGAAGACGGCAGCAGCGGGTCGCAGTCCAGTACGCGCACACGGCTGATCATCGCCGACAAGTTGGTCCCCGCGACGGTTGTGGATCCTGAGCCTGCCGCCCCAGCCATCGCTGCGAAACCGCAGCCTGTGGTGGCGGATGCTCGTCCGGCAGTTCCCCAACCGCAAGCAGTTGTGGCCGCAGTTGTGGCGTCCGATGGGTCGAGCAAGGCAGTGGCGGCGCTCAAACGACCTGCTTGGATGTGGGCGGTAGCGGGGCTGGTGATTGTGGGCGTTGCAGGGTTGGGGGTGAAGCTGATGACAGGGACAGCGGCAACGGACCCGGCCGAGCCGACTTTCGGTTCTAGTGAACCGGCGATGGCTCCCCAGTCCGGGGCGTCACTCCCTTTGGTGGTGGCGTCCGCACCGACGGCTGCCTCCTCGGCCCCCGCTGCTGTGGCGTCCATGCAGCCAGTGACGCCGTCGATGCCTTCCGCCGTTGCCAAGATTGCTGGTGTGCCACTGAGTGCTGCGAGCAATGCCAGGAAGCCTTCGCAATCGTCTGCCGCGCCGGCCGTGAACGCGCCCGTAAAGCCGACTGCCAGTACGGCTCCTTCGACCTTGCAAGTTGAACCCCCGCGGTCGACACAGAAAGCCGCAGCAGCGGTCACCCCCGCAGTGGCAGTTGAGCAAGCATTGGGGGGGGATCCGCGCAAAGAGTGCGAAGGACGATGGTTGCTGAGTTTCCAAATTTGCCTGAGTGAGCAATGCAGCAAATCCCAATACGCCAACCATGCAGTGTGCATTGAGAGAAAAGCCATGGAGAAACGCAACACTGAATTCGAGCAGAGTGGTGGACGCTAAGGCGCAGATCCCTCAAGGTATGTCTGCGTACAGTGTCACACAAGTGCGCTTGGCCCCTGTGGGATCTGAGTACACAGCTACTGACTGTATAGCAATTGAGCCACCAACCGGTGTTGCTCGGCTTTGCGCTCAGACAGCTCTGGTTGTTTGTTTCATGGCTTTG
>CAJBVC010000314.1 GCA_903958915.1 uncultured beta proteobacterium | reverse complement strand
GGCGGATGCGGCTCCCAAGGAGTGTTTGCAGGCAGGCCCCTTTGATGACCCACAGGTGGCGGTGTTGCGCAAGGCATTGGAGTCTTCAGTGGGCCAATCGGGCTGGCATTTTGACGCGGTGGTGCTGCCAGCGCGCTGGATCATTTACATGGGCAAATTTGCCAATGCCGAAGGGTTGGCCAAGAAGCGCGGCGAATTGCTGGCCATGAACCTCACGCCGCATGGAGTGAACAATCCTGCGCTGGAGATCGGTTTGTCACTCGGATCTTTTGAGAGTCAGGCTGCTGCCACGTTGGAACTCAATCGGCTTGCCGCGCGCGGGATTCGTACCGCTCGGGTGGTGCAGGAGCGCGCCGAGGGTCGTGCCAACCAGCTCAAGTTGCCCGCAGTGAGCGAAAGCATGAAAGCCCGTTTGCAGGAAGTCAAGCCCGCGATGGCCGGCAGGTCGTGGGGCGCCTGCGCCGGTTGATCGGGCGGGCGCGGACGCTCAGTCTGTGTCACGCGCACTGGCAAAGCGCACGGTAAAACAGGTACCAGGGGGAATCTGGCCAGCACGGCTGTCGTCAACCGACACCGTGGCATGGTGCTGGCGGGCGATCTCCAGCACGATGGGTAGGCCCAGCCCCGAGCCATCGGCCTCCGTGCCCAGCACCCGGTAAAACGGCTGAAAGATCAGTTCCCGTTCGGCTGTCGGAATGCCCGGGCCGGAGTCTTCCACCTGCACCACCAGCACTTTACTAAAGGGATCTGACAGCACGCGTGCGGTGATCATTCCGGACTTTGCCGCGCTCGACGGGGTGTAGTTGATGGCGTTATCCACCAGGTTGCGAATCATTTCTTTCAACAACGTTGCGTTGCCCTGCAGCGTGTAGCCAGAAGTGCCGGGATCCGGGCCTTCGTAGCCCACGTCGATATGCTTGTCCATCGCGCGGGGCACGCAGTCGCGGATGACATCCATGGTGAGATCGGCCAGATCGCAGGTTTGGTGGCTCATGACGGCGTTGCTGCTCTCGGCACGCGCCAACGCCAGCAGTTGGTTGACGGTGTGCGTGGCCCGGATGCTGGAGCGCCCAATCTGTCGCAGCGACTGTTTGAGGTCTTCGGCGCTGGCGTTTTCCCGTTGCGCCAGATCCGCTTGCATGCGCAAGCCGGCCAGCGGGGTTTTGAGCTGGTGCGCCGCGTCGGCAAGAAATCGTTTTTGTGTGGCGATGGAGTCTTTCAGGCGCAGCAACAGGTCGTTGACAGACGAGACCAATGGAGCCACTTCCATGGGCACCGCATCGACATCGAGCGGGCTCAGATCATCGGGGCTGCGCGCCCGGATGCGTTCTTCCAGGTGGTTGAGCGGTTTGATGGCCTGCACCAGTGCCAGCCACACCAGCAACACTGCCAGCGGCAGGATGACAAATTGCGGCAGCATGACGCCCTTGACGATCTCGGTCGCCAGTACCGAACGCTTGTCCATGGTTTCAGCCACCTGCACCAGTGCCGGCTTGCTGTTGGGCAGTTCCAGCTTGATCCAGGTGTAGGCGACCTTGATCGCCGACCCGCGGAACTCATCGTCGCGTATGCGAACTTCGCCGGAAACAATTTTTTCCTCTTCGGGAGGCAGGGGCAGTTCGCGGTCACCACTCAGATACTCGCCTCGGGTGCCCAGCACCTGGTAATACACATTGTCGGAGTCATCCGCGCGCAGCAGTTCGCGCGCTGGCAGCGGCAAGACAAACTGCGCCTGCGACTTGTGAACGGTGATGAGTTGGGCCAGTGCTGTCACGTTGTATTCCAGCGCCCGGTCGAACGGTTTGCCGGCAATACCCTGCGCCACCAGCCAGGTGAGTACCAGGCTGACGGGCCATAACAGCAGCAAAGGCGTCAGCATCCAGTCCAGGATTTCCCCGAACAGGCTGCGCTGTTCGTGCTGGAAGATTTTCAATTGGGAATTTTTTCGAGGCAGTAGCCCAGCCCGCGCACGGTGGCAATGCGAATAGGGCCTTTCTCGATCTTTTTGCGCAAACGGTGGATATACACCTCGATGGCGTTGTTGCTCACCTCCTCGCCCCATTCGCACAGACGCTCTACCAATTGGTCTTTGCTGACGAGCCGCCCGGCCCGCTGCAGGAGTACTTCCAGCAAGCCCAGTTCACGTGCCGATAACTCCACCATCTTGCCGTCAATGGTGGCGACACGGCCCGCCTGGTCATAAATGAGGGGCCCGTGTTTGATGGTGCTGCTGGATGCGCCCATGCCACGGCGTACCAGCGCACGTACCCGGGCTTCGAGTTCCTGCAGGCTGAATGGTTTGGCCATATAGTCGTCGGCGCCATAGTCAAGCCCCTTGACCCGCTCTTCCACGCTATCGGCAGCAGTCAGAATGAGCACCGGCAGCGAGGAGCCGCGCCCGCGCAGTTTTTTGAGCACATCCAGACCGTGCATCTTGGGCAAGCCCAGGTCCAGAATGAGCAGATCGAACTCGGTGTTGGTCATCAGTGCTGCGTCGGCCTCAGAGCCACTGGCCACATGGTCCACCGCCGCGCCGGCACCACGCAGTGCGCGCAGCAGGCCATCGGCAAGTACCTGGTCGTCCTCGGCAATCAATATCCGCATGCTCGTCTCTCCGGTTGTTTTTCAACATTCTAGGCGTGTGCCAGTGCCGGTCCTCATTGCCCCGCATAGGCTTCGAGTCCCAAAGCGATCACGGTGGCGACTTCCGGGCTGACGGCGTCTCGCATTTCGGCTTGCGCTTGTGTCACGGCCTCCTGGTAGGCGCAAAGCCAGGCCAGGCCGGTAGTGGTGAATTCGATGCGACTTGCCCGCGCATCGAGCGGGTCGGGTGTGCGATGCACCATGCCCCAGGCTTCGCATTGGGTGACCAGTGCGCCCATGGCCTGCTTGGTCATTCCTGCACTCTGCGCCAATTCAGTCAAGCGCGCGCCCATGCGTGGCAAGTGGCGTGTGATGTGCAGATGTGCCGCACCGACTTGCCCGCGCGCCGCGAGGTTGGACAGACCCAGTGGCACGCCGGTATGTTGTGCCATCAGTTGAAGAACACGGTCGTCAAAGCGATTCAGGGCCAGTCGTAGCCAATGGCCGAGGTGATTTTGACGCCAGAAGTCGGTGTCTTGGAGTGGTGACATTGTTGGGTGCTAATAGTAATGCAAACTGACCAAAAAATGTGTTTACCATTCTTCATGTGGCACGTTAAACTACTGTTCAAGCATCCAGCCTGTATTTAATAACAACTGGTTGCAGGACGTTAACCCATTGATATTGAAGGAGATTTTCATGGATGCACCGGTAAAACCATTGGTAGTCAACAGCGAAAAGGCAAAAGCCTTGCAAGTGGCTCTGGCCCAGATCGAGAAGCAATTCGGCAAGGGAACCATCATGCGCCTGGGTGAAGGCGAGGTTATTGAAGACATTCAGGTGGTGTCTACCGGCTCGTTGGGGCTGGACATTGCGTTGGGTGTGGGTGGATTGCCGCGCGGCCGCGTGATCGAAATTTATGGCCCGGAGTCGAGCGGCAAAACGACGCTGACCCTGCAAGTCATTGCCGAGATGCAAAAACAGGCCGGCACCTGCGCCTTCGTGGATGCCGAGCATGCGCTGGACATCCAGTACGCCCAAAAACTGGGTGTGAATCTGCAGGAGTTGCTGATCAGCCAG
>CAJBVC010000313.1 GCA_903958915.1 uncultured beta proteobacterium | reverse complement strand
GGCAGGACGCTGACCTCGTAGGCCATCACCACATCGTCGGCCATCCGCAGGCGCTCCAGACGCGCCACTTTGGCGCCAAACGACACGCCCAACGCAAGTTGCTCCTCGGGCTTGGGCAACACGACCGTACGCTGCAGCCACTGGGACGACGGTGTGTAGCCGCGCCGTTTGAGTTCCTCGGAAAAACTGGTCAACCGCGCCAGGGGTTGTTCAAGGCGCGGAGCAATGTAATTGCCCGAACCACGCTTGCGGATGATGAGCCCCTGCTCCACCAGTTGGTCAATGGCTGCCCGTGCCGTGGCGCGCGAAACATCCAGCCGCTCGGACAGAACCCGCTCGGAGGGCAGCGCCTCGTCAGGCATATAACGCCCTTCACGCACACTTTGCCCAAGGGCACGCGCGAGCTGCACATAAATGGGCGAGCTGTCCTGATCGTCAGGTTTGAAATCAAATATTTTGTTCGGGCTCATCGGAGTCAGGGTTGATTGGGGTCAGTGGAGGCGTGGCTGAAATGGTAGTCGACGGTTGCACGCTCTAGCGGTTGTCCACCTGTGAGGACCTCCCCTTGCGTCCGGCACTGTCGAACGCAGCCACATGAATAAGCGCCTTGTCTGCAATGGGTCCATTGACCAACGCACTTTGCAGCGTCGGCTCGGTCGCATCGGTCGTGTAGCGCAAAGCCACGCCTGGCGTCTGGTGGTTTGCCAGCACTTTGCCCTCGACAATCTTCAGGCCCGGGGCTGCAATGCGGTAGCGCACACCCGGCATTTCTGCATTGAGCTTGGGCAGCACCCACTTGCCGAGTTGGTTCGCAAATACCGACCAGCCCTGCACATGCAGTGCCTGCGCTTTGGCTTTGTCAACCTCCCTGGCCCAGGCCGGATCGGGTGCCCAGGCCCGCTCTGCCAAGGCCAGCAAACGCGGCATCAGCAGGTAATCCATCCCTGCTGAACTGCGCACGGTCTCCGAGAACAGGGTGCCCTCCAGCCCAATGATGTTCTTTTGTCCAAAGTCGGTCAGCCCGTCGCGCCCCGGGCTGCGAACGAAGTCAAACGGAACAAAATTGAACACCGTGTCGAGATCGGTGTACGCCGCCCAGTTGACGCCCGGTTCGTCCGGGTTCTTGTTGTACGCCATATCAAAATACAAATGGGTTGCTGGCGCCAACACGGTGCGGTACCCGGCATTGGCCATTCGGTAGGCCAGGTCTTCCGCATCGTCCAGGTTATTCCAGACGTACAGGGTGAAGCCCTTGTGAACAAAGACCGGGTTCGGAATCAACTTATCCACGCCGCGCAGTTTGACCTTGCGTGCGCCCAGTTCTTCCCAACCTGCCGCCTTGAGCCCATGCTTGCGCAGCATCTGGTCAACACGCTGGTAAAAATAGTCCCACACCTGCGTGGTATCGGTCAATTTCTCGCGCTGCATCAAAGCATGCGTGGCCGGTGATTTCTCCCAGGCACCGTTGGGCAGTTCGTCGGCGCCAACGTGCAGCGTGCGCAGAGGCACACCTGCCTTGCGATGCAAACGCACCATTTCACCCATGACCTTTTCAACGAAGGTGTAGGTCGAGGGCATCCCCGGGTTCATGAGATGGTCGGTGTACAACTGGGCCGACCGATACACCGAACGGTCCTGCAGGTCACTGAGCAGGTATTTCCGCGCCGCCGTGATGTCGGTGGACGAGAGGCGGTGGTAGCGACTCTCCATGGCTTTCACTGCGGCACGGGCATGCCCCGGCATTTCAATTTCCGGAATCACTTCAATGTGCCGCAGCGCTGCGTATTGCACTATCTCGATGTAATCCGATGCGCTGTAGAACCCACTGCCGTAGGGGTCTGCCACATCCGGACCAGAGCCATACGCCGGCTGCAAATGGTCACGCGTGTCCAAGGCATGGCCGCGACGGCCGCCTACGGTTGTCAGTTCCGGCAGTCCGGGGATCTCAATGCGCCAGCCTTCGTCGTCTGTGAGGTGAAAGTGGAAGGTATTGAGTTTGTAGCGCGCCATCAGATCAAGAAGACGAAAAACCGCCGTCTTGGTCTGAAAATTGCGCGCCACGTCGAGTTGAAAACCGCGGTAGGCAAAGCGGGGGGCGTCGATCACGCGCAGTGCGTTGAGCACAATCCCCTTTCGCTGGGTAACTGGTAGCGGCAACAAATCGCGCAACGACTGCAGCCCGCGGGCAACGCCTTGCACCGTGTTGCCCATCAAGGTGACACCGCTGCGCGGATCCACGCGCAATTCGTACGCTTCTGGAGCGCTTTGGCCACTCACTGCACCAATGGACAGTTGAACGCCAGGCTCTGTCGGACTGGTCGAATCCCTATCGAAATACGGACGAAGTATCTTTTGCGCCGACACCAGTTGCGATGCGAGCCGCGCCTCACCTGTCACACGCGGCATGCTGCGCCACTCCAAGGTACCCGTTAACCGTTCATACGACACCGGTGTGGGAAATACGGGTGGAAGTGCTTCTCTCGCAAGGTCCAGCGTCTTGGCGTTCTTCTCAAAGGCCATCTGCG